>CAZDYT010000386.1:0-4526 GCA_964509395.1 uncultured bacterium | reverse complement strand
GACGGCGTCGGTCGTGATCATGATCGGGCCCCCTTGCTCACTCCTCACCCCGCCCCTCGTCCCCGAGGGGGGAGCGCGGAGTCCGACAGGCTCGCCGCCATCGCACAGGCGACGGCGAAGGTTTCGCGGAAGGGCGCGTCCGGCGCGAGGTCCGAGAGCTGCCGCGCGATCATCGCCGCGGGCGATTTCAGGGGGAAGGCGAGGCTCCGCCCGCCCGCTGCCGGGCCGTCGCTCCGCACGGTCAGCCGCCCGCTCGCGTGCTGCTCGAACTGGAGGCTGGGGACCGTGGCCACGCCCGCCGCCGGGCCGACGCGCACCGCCTGGATCTGCGGCGGCCCCTCGGCGAGCCGGCGCACGGTCACCCGCAGCCGCCCCGGCGGCGCCGCGAACCGCCACTGGACCTCCGTGCCCGGCGCGACCTTGCCGCCCTCGGCCCGCCACCCGAGCCGGTTGGCGAGCCAGCCGACGAGGAGCCAGGCCTGCGTGAGCGCGTGCGGCCCGTGGTCGAGCCGAAGTTCGCCCAGGCTCTCGAGGACGCCGGGCGCGAAGGCCGGGTCCAGCCCCTGGGAGAGGATCCGCCGCCAGCCGCGCAGGCGCCGCCAGCAGACGTCCATCAGGAGCGACCGGCCGTCGATGAGGCGGGCCATCGCGGTCATGCCCCGGACCGGGTCGAGCCAGCCGAGGCTGTCGAAGATCACCTGGCTGGCCATCGCCCGGAGCTCGGCGAACAGGGCGCCCCCGAGCGCGGGCGCTTCGGGCGTCGCCCACCACAGGTTCGTGGGGAGGTCCCCGATCAGGAGCGCCCGGGCGGTGGACGAGAGCTGTTGCGCCGCCGCTCCGCGTCCGGTGAGCACCACCGATTCGCCGCAGACCTGGGAGCCTTCGCGGAGGTGGCAGTGCGAGGCCACGTAGGCGTCCAGGACGGCCGTCGTCGCCGACTCGTCCGCCACCAGGACGATCGCCCGCGCCGGGTGCAGGGCGAGAATCTCCGGCAGCTCCGCCATGACCCCCGCGGCTTCGGCGTCGCTGCGGCAGAGGACGAGGAGGTTCGACATGGACGCCCGGACCACCGGGTGGCCCGGGTCCGCGTCCGCGGCGGCCGCGCGCCAGAGCGCCTCCAGCTCGCGCTCGACCGCGTCCACGTGGACGGCGTGCGGCGTGGTGGGAGTGCTCACAGGGGTGTCCTCACGACGGTCACGCCCGCCATTCGCGGCGCGCCGGGTCGAGGCCCGAGTTCCGACCGAGGACGACCCGGAGCGACGGGCATCGGCCCGGAGATCACAGGGTTCTCCACGCGCGGCTATCCGACTGGATCATCCGGTCGGCCTCGACCGGGCCCCAGCTCCCGGCCGGGTACTCGGGGAGCCATCGGGCCCCGCTCCGCTCCCAGGCCGCCTGGATCGGCGCGATCCACGTCCACGACGCCTCCACCGCGTCCCGGCGCATGAAGAGCGTCGCGTCGCCCGCCATCACGTCGAGGAGGAGGCGCTCGTACGCCTCGGGCGAGGACTCCCCGAACGTCGCGCCGTATCGGAAGTCCATCCGCACGGGGAAGATGCGGACGCGCGGGCCCGGGAGCTTCGAGCAGAGCCGGAGCGACATGCCCTCGTCGGGCTGAATGCGGATCGAGACGACGTTGGGGTCGAGCGGGACCGCCGGGTTGGCGTTGAAGAGGATCTGGGGCACCGGCTTGAGCTGGACGGCGATCTCGGTCGCGCGCTTCGGCAGGCGCTTCCCCGTCCGGAGGTAGAACGGCACGCCGGCCCAGCGCCAGTTGTCGATGAACACGCGGATGGCCACGTACGTCTCGGTCGTCGAGTCGGGCCCCACGCCGTCTTCCCGGCGGTAGCCGGGGGCGTTCTCCCCGCGGGCGTACCCCGGCCCGTACTGGGCCCGCACGACCGAGCGCTCGATCTCGGGGCCCTCCATGGGGCGCAGGCTGTGCAGGACCTCGAGCTTGGCGCTCCGGACGACGTCCGGATGGAGGGCGCGCGGCGGCTCCATCGCCGTCAGGCACAGGAGCTGGAGGATGTGGTTCTGCACCATGTCGCGGAGCGCGCCGGCCTCCTCGTAGTAGGTGGCGCGGGTGCCCACGCCTTCCTCCTCGCTGACGGTGATCTGGACATGGTCCACGTACTTGTGGTTCCAGAGCGGATCGAAGAACGAGTTGGCGAAGCGGAGCACCAAGAGGTTCTGGACCGTCTCCTTGCCGAGGTAGTGGTCGATCCGGAAGATCTGCCGCTCGTCGAAGACGCGCGCCACCGCGTCGTTCAGCTCGCGGGCGCTCCGGAGATCGCGGCCGATGGGCTTCTCGACGATGAGGCGCGTGAACCGCGCGTCGTCGGGCGCCGAGACGAGTCCCGCGGCGCGGAGCTCGGCGACGCACGGGCCGATGAAGCTCGGCGGGATGGCGAGGTAGAAGACGCGGTTGCCCGGGAGGCTGTGCTCGCGCTCCACCGCTTCGAGCCGGGCCTTGAGGCGGGTGTAAGCGGCCGCGTCGGTGAACGAGCCGGGGGCGTAGTCGAGGAGGCGCTCGAAGTCCGCCCACGACTGCTCCTCGACGGGGCGGCGCGAGAAGCGGTCCGTCCCCTCGCGGGCGAACTTCCGGTACCCGTCGCGGTCCAGCGTATCGCGCGAGAACCCGACGACGGCGCAGCCGGGGAGGAGGCCGTCCACCGAGAGGTTGTAGACGGCCGGGAGGAGCTTCCGGCGCGCCAGGTCTCCGCTCCCGCCGAAGATCACGAGGGTGCATGGAGCGGGCAGGAGACCGGTCTCGATGCCGGCGGTCAACGGATTTCCCTCGGAGAGGGCCTCCGCCCCCCGCCGACGGCCCTCCGGGCCGACCCCGGCCGCTCGCCCTTCGGCCACCGGAGCAGGCCCGCTTCCCCCCGCGCTGGGTCTGGCGTGGTCCTCGCTGCGATCCTGACGGTCAGGCATAGCCCCTCACTCCTTGTGCTGCACGGCGTGCCCGCCGAACGCGTTGCGGAGGGCTGCCAGCATCCGGTCGGCGAACGGGTCGTCCTCCCGAGAGCGGAAGCGGACGAAGAGCGACGCCGCGATCGTCCAGAGCGGCACGTCGTGGTCGATGGCGTCCAGCAGGGTCCACCGTCCCTCACCGGAGTCCTCGACGTAGCCCTTGATCTTCTCGAGCCGCGGATCCTGCTCGAGGGCCATCGCGGCCAGCTCGAGCAGCCACGAGCGCACGACGCTCCCGCGCATCCACAGCTTGGCGATGCCGGGCAGGTCGAGCCCGAAGGGGCTCGCGTGCATCAGCTCGAACCCCTCGGCGTAGGCCTGCATCAGCGCGTACTCGATGCCGTTGTGCACCATCTTCACGTAGTGTCCGGCGCCGTGAGGGCCCATGTACCCGTAGCCCTGCTCGGGCGCCAGGGTCCGGAAGATCGGCTCGAGCCGGCGGAAGATCGGCTCCTCGCCGCCGACCATGAGGCAGTAGCCGGCCGTGAGCCCCCAGATCCCGCCGCTCGTCCCGGCGTCCAGGTAGTGGAGGCCGAACCGGCGCAGCTCATCCGCGCGGCGCGCGTCGTCGTGGAAGTTCGAGTTGCCGCCGTCGATGATGACGTCGTCCCGGGCGAGGAGCTTCGCCAGCGTGACGATGGTCTCCTCGGTGGGCGCGCCGGCGGGCACCATGACCCAGACGGCCCGGGGCAGGGTGAGCCGGGCGACGAGGTCGGCCAGCGTCTTTGCGCCGACCGCCCCGTGATCTTCCGCGTCCCGGATCTTGTCCGCGGCGCGGTCGAACGCGACGACGCGGTGGCGGTCCCGCTGGAGCCGCGTCACCATGTTCATGCCCATGCGCCCGAGGCCGACGAACCCGATCTCCATCCGGCCTTCCTCCGTTGCCGGGTCAGGCGGGTGCCGGCGGCTGGCCGGAGGACGAGGTCACGCCCGCGGCCCCTGGCGCCGGAGCGTCCGCACCGTCCCGGCCTCTGCCACCAGCACCGTGTCGGCGGTGCCCAGAAAGAACCCGGTGTCCACGACCCCCGGAATCCGCCGGATCTCCCGCTCGAGGGCGGCGGGATCCTCGAGCATGCCGATGGTGCAGTCCAGGATCAGGTTGCCGTTGTCGGTGATGAACGGCCGGCCCCCCGCCGCTCGCAGCCCGGGGCGGCAGCCGAGGGCGGCCAGCCGTTGCTCGCAGAGCGGGCGCCCGAAGGGGATGATCTCGACCGGCAGGCGCCCGCGGGCGCCCAGCCGCGCGACCATCTTGTCCGCCGTCACGAGGATCACCTGACGCCGCGAGGCCGCGGCCACGATCCGCTCCCGGACGAGGGCGCCCCCGTACCCCTTGATCAGGTTCAGGGCGGGATCGACCTCGTCGGCGCCGTCGACGGTCAGGTCGAGCGGGGTGCGGTCCAGCTCGACGAGCGGGATCCCCACCTCGCCGGCGAGGGCGGCGGTCGCCTCCGAGGTCGGCACGCCCCGAGCGCGAAGGCCCTCGCGGACCCGGGCGCCGAGGGCGCACACGAAGGCGACGGCCGCCCGACCCGAGCCGAGCCCGATCCGGA
>CAZDYT010000385.1:0-4528 GCA_964509395.1 uncultured bacterium | reverse complement strand
CGATCGGCGAAAGCGCCTGGGAACACTCCTGGGCTCGGTCCTCGGCGCGCCGGAGCGGCCCTTCGGGCACGTCTTCGCCCACCTCCCGGACCTGGAAGCGTACCCGGCCTCGCCGCGATTCTGAAAGCCCTGGACTCGGCCCTCGAGAGTCCTCGACTCCCGGGTTCGCGAGCGTTTCCCTCGCGCGCGCCTCATGACCGGTGCGCCGCTCGGGGAAAAGCCCCCCACCGGCTTCAAATCTTGCAGCCCCCTCACCCTGGCCCCTCTCCCCCCGGCAGAGGGGAGGGGACGGCTCACGAGGCCAGCGCGGATTGCCGGCGGACCCGCGCCACGACGTGCCAGAGGGTGCGGCCCACGGGAATGGCGACGGCCAGCAGGGCCGCGGAGGTGAGCACCGCCGAGATCGGCCGGAGGAAGAAGATCCCGAGCCCCGCGTCGGAGATGATCAGCGACTGCCGGAGCGCCCGCTCCGCCAGAGGCCCGAGCACCAGGGCCAGCGTCAGGGCGGCCGGCGAGTAGTCGAGCTTCTTCATCGCGTAGCCCAGTACGCCGAAGACCAGCATGAGCCCCACGTCCCACACGCGGTTGTTCGCGGCGTAGGCGCCCGTCATGCAGAAGATGATGATGAGCGGCGTGAGGATGTTGTAGGGGAGCTTGAGCGCCCGGACGAACATCGGGATGAAGGCGAGGTTCAGGATCACGAGCATGACGTTCCCGATGTACATCGAGGCGATGAGGCCCCAGACGAAGTCGGGGTTCTTCTCGAAGAGGAGCGGCCCCGGCCGGAGCCCCCACATCATGAGGCCGCCGAGGAGCACCGCGGTGGTGCCGGAGCCGGGGATGCCGAGGGTGAGCAGCGGAACCATCGCGCCGGCGGAGGCGGCGTTGTTGGCCGATTCGGGCCCGGCGACCCCCTCGATGGCGCCCTTGCCGAACTCCTCCCGGTGCCGGGAGACCTTCTTCTCGACGGTGTAGGAGAGAAACGAGGCGATGGTGGAGCCGGCGCCGGGCAGCACGCCGATGAAGAAGCCGAGCACGGTCCCCCGCGCCATCGCCCAGCGGCTCCGCAGCCAGTCGGCCTTGCCCGGCAGCACGTCCCGGAGCCCGTAGCGCGCGTTGAGGATGTCCATGCTGGCCGGGTTCTCGGCCCCCACCAGGACCTCTCCCATCCCGAAGAGCCCGATGGCCACCGGGAGGAAGTCGATGCCGTCCAGCATCTCGTTGATGCCGCCCGTGTAGCGGGCGTCTCCGGAGACGATGTCGAAGCCCACCATGGACAACATCAGCCCGAGCACCATGCTGATGTAGCCTTTGACGGCGTGCTCGCCGGTGAGTCCGGTCACGGTCGTGAGCCCCAGGAGCATCAGGGCGAAGGTCTCCGGCGGTCCGAAGCTGAGCGCCCACTTGGCCAGAGTGGGCGACATCAGCATGAGCAGCACCACGCCGAACGTCCCGGCGATGAACGAGCCGATCGCCGCCACGCCGAGGGCCGGGCCGGCCCGGCCCTTGAGCGCCATCTGGTAGCCGTCGATGCAGGTGACGACCGACGCCGATTCCCCGGGGGTATTGATCAGGACGGAGGTGATGGTGCCGCCGTACTGGGAGCCGTAGTAGATGGCGGCCAGCATGATGATGGCCGAGGTCGGAGGCATCCCGAAGGTCAGCGGCAGGAGCAGCGCCACGCCGGAGACCGGGCCGATGCCGGGGAGGGCCCCGATGAACGTGCCGACGATGACCCCCGCCAGGGCCATCAGCAGGTTGAACGGCGAGAGCGCGATGGAGAAGCCCATCTGCAAGTTGTGGAGGACGTCCATCGCGCGGGCCTCAGAACCCCAGGATGCTCGTCGGGAACGGCACCCGGAGCCAGTACGTGAAGACGAGGTAGTTCAGGAGCGCCACAGCGACGGTGATCCCGAGGGTGTGGCGCCACGGGTAACCCTCGAGGAAGCGGAGGATGCCAACGAGCAAGAGCGCAGTCCCCAGGATCATGCCCACGACCTTCAGCAGCGCGACGAACAACGCGGCGGCGCCGAGCACGACCCCAAGCTTCACGAGGCCGTACCCCTCGGGGAGCCAGCGCGCACCGGGGGCCCCGGGCCTGCTGGCGCCGATGAGCAGCAGCAGGGCCAGGGCCCCCATGGCCGCGCCGAGCCAGACGGGCAGGAAGCCGGACCCCGGGCCGGTGTCCCCCCAGTAGGGGTACCGCCGGAGCGCCACACCCGAGTACCCGATGGCGAGGACGAGGAGGGAGAGCCCGGCGACCCGGTCGGCTCGGCGCACGGCGTCAGGCTCCTCCGGTCGCTACTTCTTGATGGCGCCGAGGTCCGTCAGCGCCTTCTCGTACTTGGCGCGCAGGCTGTCGAGGTAGTCGTTGGCCTCCTCGCCCACCCAGGTCACCGGCGTCAGCAGGTTCCGCTTGATGTAGAGCTCCTGCCACTTCTTGGTCTCGGTGACCTTCCGGAGCGTGTCCTGCCACCACTTCACGGCCTCCCCCCCCATGTCGGCGGGACCGACGACCCCTCGCATCTGCTCCCACAGGACGTCGTAGCCCTTCTCCTTGAAGGTCGGGATGTCGGGGGCGTCCTTCATCCGCTGCTTCGCGGCCACCACCAGGTTCTTCGCCTTCTTGGCCTCGATCTGGGCCACGATCTCGTTGGGGTTCTCCACGGCGGCGTCGATGTGGCCGCCCATCAGGGCCACCGTCACCTCGCCGCCCGAGTTGAACGGCACGTACTTCACCTTGATGCCGGTGGCCTTCTCCATCAGGTACGTGAAGATGTGATCCTCGGAGTTGACGGAGGTGCCGCCCACGGTGAGCTGGCCGGGTCGCTCCCTGGCCGCCTTGATGAACTCCTCGATCGTCTGGTACTTGGAGTCGGCCCTCACCGAGAGCATCAGCTCGTCGATCGCCACGATCATCAGGATAGCCATCCCGTCCCGGTGATCGCCCTTGAGCCGCCCCTCCACCTTGCCGCTGACGATGGTCGGGGTGGCGCCGGCCACGACGTACGACTCACCGCGCTTGCCGATCAGGTAGGTGTAGCCCACCGCGCCGCTGCCGCCCGCGCGGTTCACCACGTTGATCGGCACGGGCGAGAACCGGTTCTCGTCGATGATGCCGACGATCATGCGCATGAGGTTGTCCGTGCCGCCGCCCGGAGCGTAGGGCACCACCACCTCGATCGGCCGGCTCGGGTACTTCGCCTGCGCGGCCGCCGGACCGGCGGCGGCCGAGACCAGCACGAGGACGGTCAGGGTCGCGACCATCGCCTGATGCCGGGTTCGTCTGTGTTTCATGCCGACCTCCTTGTCGACTCTCTCCCTCTCGACGGAGGGCGAGGGCCAGAGTGCTGGAGACGCCCTTGTCCCGAGCTCCCGCCGCTCGGCTCTCGCCCGTCACTTGCCGGTCCAGCGGGGCTTCCGCTTCTCGAGGAAAGCCCGCACGCCTTCCCGGAAGTCTGCGCTGGTGTACGTCAGGGCGATGAGGTCTTCGCCGCCGCGGATCCGGCGCTCGGCCTGGATCCGACGGATCGCCTCCTTCGTCACCCAGAGCGTGATCGGCGCGTGCTCGGCGATTCGCTCGGCCAGCTCCTGGACGCGCGCCCCGATCTCGTCCGTGGGCACGATCTCGTGGACGAAGCCGGCCACGTGCGCCTCCTGGGCCGAGAGGAGCCGCGCGGTGAAAATCAGCTCCTTGAGCCGCGACGGCCCGAGGAGGTCCACGAAGCGCGAGTAGGCCTCCATCGACAGGCAGTTGCCGAGGGTCCGCGCGATCGGCAGCCCGAAGCGGGCGTCCGGGGTCGCGATCCGCAGGTCGCAGGCGGCGGCGATCCCGAACCCGCCGCCCACCGCGTAGCCCTGGATCTGAGCGATCACGGGCTTGCGGACGGACTCGAGCCGGCTCCGCCGCCGCTCGCCCTCGCGCTCATACTCGAGCCCGTCCTCGGCGGTCTCGAACGCCCGGAACTGACTGATGTCGGTGCCGGCCACGAACGCCTTGCCGCCGGCGCCCCGCAGCACCATGACGCGGATCGAGTCGTCGGCGTCGACCTCTTCGCAGGTCTGGGACAGCCGCTCGTACATGCCCCACGTCATGGCGTTGCGCGCGTCGGGCCGGTTGAAGGTCAGCGTGAGAACGGGCCCATCTCGGGTAACAAGAATTTCATCCGTACTCAGGGGCCGCCCCTCCGTTTCGTCGGACGCTCTGCCCGAGCGACACGCGATGCCGTGCCCGTGCGCGGCGAGCGCTCGCGCCACCGAGCGCCGCCGGCCGGATGCGTGACGAAGCCTGTGTGAAGCGCTGCGGGTAGCCGCGTCTCTGGGGACCGACGCCGTGGTGCCGAGGGGACCACTCTCGCTCAGCTGAGCACGCCGAAACGCGGTCAGAATAGCAGACCCGCGCGATCCGGACAAGGGGACGGACGAAACGCGAGAGGCGCCGGGCGATCGCCTCGCCGCGCGGCCGGTGCGCGTGGCCGGTGTCAGAGGTTGCGCAGGCGCGGGTCCAGGTGATCCCGCAGCCAGTCCC
>CAZDYT010000384.1:0-4557 GCA_964509395.1 uncultured bacterium | reverse complement strand
CCGGCGCGGGGCAAGGCTCTGCGACCGGTCGCCGGTGGTCGGGTGGACTCGGGACGGCGGCTGGCACGGGCTCACGACCCCCGGGGGCACCGTCCGCGCCCGCCGGGTCGTGGTCGCGACGAACGGGCACACGCCCGAGGGCCTCCACCCGTTCTTCCACGGGCGCGTCCTGCCCGCGACGAGCAACATCATCGTGACCCGTCCCCTCACGGCCGCCGAGTGGCGCGAGGTCGGCATGCTCACCACGCAGGTCTACTCCGACACCCGGAAGCTCCTCTTCTACTGGCGCCGCCTCCCCGACGACCGGCTGCTCTTCGGCGGCCGAGCCGGCGTGATCAACGCCGAGACGACGCTGAGCAGGCGCCGGCGATGGCTCGAGGCCCGGATGGCCGACAAGTGGCCCAGCCTCGGCGGCATCGGGAGCGAGTACTTCTGGTACGGGAACGTCTGCCTTTCCTATGATCTCATGCCGCACGTGAACACGGCGGAGGGCGACGCGAGCGTCGCGTACGCCATGGCCTACCTCGGCAGCGGCGTGGCGATGGCGACGTACTGCGGCGGCCTCGCGGGGGACCTGGTCGCCGGCAAGGACATCCCGCGGGACACGCCGCTGACGGCGGCCGGGCTCCCGCGCTTCCCGCTCCCGTTCCTGCGCCGGGCATATCTGGCCGGCGCCTACGTCGTCTACGGCGTCGAGGACCGCTGGCGCTGAGGCCAATAGTGCCCCTCCAACCATTTCAGGCGAATCTCCCGGCAGGCCGCCGCGCGATGTTCCGGGCGATCCGGATTACAGTGGCGATGTGAGTTGGACGAGTGTCCGCTGGAGCACGAGTGAGGAACGACGCGCTCGGCTCGAGGCGGAGCTTCGGCGCATCCTCGCCGAGCTCCCGCGGCTCGGGGCGACCAAGCCCGTCCTGTTCGGCTCGCTGGCGTCCGGGAAGGTCGGGCACACGAGCGATCTCGACCTCATTCTCGTGGCTCCGTCCGACGAGCGGTTCACGCGCCGGCTGGAACGGTTCTATCGTGCCCTCAACCCGTCCATCGCGCTCGACCTGTTCGTCTACACGCCCGAGGAGTTCAGCGTGATGGCAGGTTCTTCCGCGGCGAGCGCCTGGCACAGTAGCCCGGGGGACATCCAAGTTCGCGGCCCATGAGGCCTACACCCCAGGCCTCGTCCGGGAAGGGTCCACAACAGGCGGTGGCGCGTGGGCACCACCTCGGGGTGGGCGATCCGCCGGTGTGCTAGGATCGTTCGTGCCCGGCGGTGCGGCCATCGCCGTCGGGTGGAGTGCCGGGGCTCCGACTGCGTGGCACGGGCTGCGCGGGCAGCCCCGTGCGCCGGGGCGTTCCGCGAGAACGTCTAACACAGGAGGTGCGGCTATGACGCGGTGCATTCTCGCCATGCTGTCCGTCCTGCTGCTCGCCGGTCCCGTGGGGGCGGCCGAGCCGATCAAGGTCGGCGTGATCCTGCCGTTCACCGGGGGAAGCAGCATCGCGGCGTCAGAGATCTTTAGCGGCATCACGCTGGCGCTCGAGGAGATCAATGGGGCCGGCGGCGTCCTTGGCCGGACCATCGAACTGATCAAAGAGGACGACGAGAGCATCCCGACCAAAGGAGTGACGGCGGCGCAGAAGCTGATCGTGCGCGACAAGGTCGTGGCGCTGATCGGGACGTACAACAGTGCCGTCGCCTTGCCCGCGTCCGACATCGCGCGCAAGGCCAAGATCCCGATGGTCACCGGCGGTTCAACCGCCGTCACGGTGACGAAGGCCAACACGCCGGGCGATCCCTGGTTCTTCCGCCATTTCCCAGGGAGCGACGAGCAGGGGACGCAATCGGCGCAAGACGTGGTGCTGCGGCTCAAGAAGAAGCGGCTGGCCATCCTGTACGAGAACACTACGTACGGGAAAGACCTGGAGAAGACGTTCCGCGAGGTGACGACAGGGGCGGGCGCCACGATCGTCTCCAGCGAGACGTACAACCACGGGGATACCGACTTCTACACCCAGCTCACGAAGCTCAAGAGCCTCGCCCCTGACGCCGTCTACATCGCTGGCCTCGTCGCGGAAGGCACCGCCATCCTGCGCCAGGCGCGCGATCTGGGGTTGAAGACGCAGTTCGTCGGCTCCGGTGGGCTCATGTCCGACAAGCTGATCGAGCTCGCCGGGGCCGCGGCCGAGGGGTTCGCGGTCTCGACGATGTACGAGCCAAGCACGAACAATCTGGTGGGCGCGGAGTTCGGGAAGCGGTTCGCCAAGCGCTTCGGCGTGGCCGCTAACACGCACTCGGCCCTGGGCTACGACGCGCTGCGGGTCCTCGCCGACGCGATCCGGCGGGCCGGCAGCACGGAAGGCATCGCGATCCGCAACGCGCTGATGGCGACCAAGGACTTCGAGACCGTGCAGGGTCCTCCTGGGGCGAAGGCAGTCTTCGACGACATCGGGGGCGCGCACTTCAAGATTGGGCTTGGCGTCGTTAAGGACGGCAAGCGGATCCTGATGCCTTACGAGTGACCCGCGCTGGCGAGCCCTCTTCCTGCCCGCAGGGAGACGGCTGCGACGAAGGCGGGGCGGGCGCCCGTCCGCCTCGCCCCCCTCTCCTCCACCCGGGGAGAGGGTGAGATGGGACCGGGATGACGTCGCTCGAGTACCTGCTCCAGCTCATTGCCAACGGCATCGTGGCGGGCGGCGTCTACGCGCTCGTCGCCCTTGGCCTCACGCTGGTCTTCGGAGTGCTCGGCATTATCAACTTCGCCCACGGCGAGTTCTACATGCTCGGCGCGTACCTGGGGCTCGTCCTCGCCATGCGGGCCGGCTTGCCGTTCTTCGCCGCGCTGCCGTCGTCTATGGTCGTGGTGGCGCTCGGCGGGATCGTCGTCGAGCGCCTGGTCTTCCGGCCGCTCCGTCGGACGGGGCCGACGAACACGATCATCAGCTCGTTCGGGCTGGCCGTCGCGCTCCAGACGGGGGCGCTACAGATTTTCGGCCCGCAGCCCGCCCTCATTCGGACGTCCTTTGCGGCCACGCCGGTTTCGTTCCTGGGTGTTCACCTGACCCTTCAGCGTCTCCTGATCCCGCTGATCGCCGCCGTCCTAGTGCTGGTCTTCCACCTGCTCGTGCGCCACACCTGGATGGGGCTCTCGCTGCGGGCGGTCTCCCAGAACCCGAGCGCAGCGAGCCTGATGGGCGTCGACGTGAACGGCGTGGCTGCTGTCACCTTCGCGGTCGGGAGCGCGCTGGCAGCGGCGGCCGGTACCCTGATCGGCTCCGTGTTCCTCATGCAGCCGACGATGGGTAGCATGGTCGTTTTGAAGGCGTTCACCGTCGTCATCCTCGGCGGCATGGGCAACGTGTACGGCGCGGTCGGTGCCGGCCTCCTGCTCGGGGTCACCGAGAGCCTCACCGCCGGGTTCCTGACCAACGACTTCAAGGATGTCGTCGCGTTCGTGGTCGTCGTGCTCGTCCTCCTGTTCCGCCCGGTGGGCCTCTTCGGCCGGAGCGCGGAGCGGGCGTAGGAGCCGGCGGTGCGCATCCTCGGGCTGACGGCGCTCGCGCTGGTGCTGCTCGGGCTGCCCCACGTGCTGGTAGGCTCATACTTCGTGCACGTCATGATCGTGGCGCTGCTCTTCGCCATGCTCGCCATCGGGCTCGACCTGGTGATGGGGTACTGCGGCCAGTTCTCGTTCGGGCAGGGGGCGTTCTACGGGATCGGGGCCTATGCCTCGGCGCTACTCGCCCTCAACCTCGGCTGGCCGTTCTGGGTCACGCTGCCGGCGGCGGTGGCCATCACCGCAGCCTTCGGCGCGCTGCTGGGCGTTCCCTCGCTGCGCCTTGCGGGGCACTTCCTCGCAATCACCACCATCGCGTTCCAGGTCATTGTGAACCTGGTCCTCACCCAGTGGCACAGCTTCACCGGCGGGACCGCGGGGCTTACCGGGATCCCGACGCCGGCGCCGGTCCGGCTCGGCGGCCTCGTGGTCGCTGACTTCGAGTCACCCATCGGGTACTACTACCTGACCCTCGGGGTGGCCGCGCTCTGCGTCGGCGTCGCCGTGCGGCTCACTCGGACGCGCCTGGGACGTGAGTGGCTGGCGGTGCGCGAGGACGAGCTCCTCGCGAAGACGATGGGCATCAACACCACGCGCATCAAGGTACTCGCCTTCACGCTCAGCGCGGCGATGGCGGGGGCGGCGGGTAGCCTCATCGCGCACTACCTTAGGAACATCCATCCCTCCGAGTTCACCATCTGGACCTCGGCGGAGATTGTCGCGATGGTAATCCTCGGGGGGCGCGGCACCCTCGCCGGGCCGATCCTCGGCGCCGTGGCGCTCACCATCCTTCCCGAGTACCTGCGGGTGGCGCACGACTACAAGCTGATTTTCTACGGGGTCGCGTTGATCGTCATGATCACGTTCCTGCCTCGGGGGCTGGTCGGAGGCTTGCGCGCCCTCCAGGCCCGGACGGCCTAGGAGTCCGTCCGGGTAACCGGGCGCCATGCCAAGACAAAACGCCGAGCATAAGGTGTTCCGCTCCGAGCGCCGGCTTTGCCGGCGCAAC
>CAZDYT010000383.1:0-4583 GCA_964509395.1 uncultured bacterium | reverse complement strand
CTAGTCATCGCAGCGCCCGGTCCGCGCACCAGCCTCGCGGTCGCGGCCCTCACCATGGCCGTGCAGACCGGCACGGTCATGGCCTTCAGCGTCCTCTACCTCCCCCTCGTGCGCGAGCTGGGCGAGGGGCGGGGCGTCGTGGCGCTGGTCCAGTCCGGGGTCGTGTTGCTCGGCGGGCTTGGCGCGCCGCTGGCGGGGGCCGCGCTGGATCGCTGGGGGCCGCGCGGACTGTTCCAGACCGGGGCCGCGGTGGCGGCGGTCGGCCTCCTGCTCGCCAGCCAGAGCCGGAGCCTGCCCGTGCTCGTCCTGACCTACGGTGTGGTGGCCGGGGCCGGGCTGTCGCAGCTCGCGAGCCCGCCGAACATGGTCGTCGTGGCCCAGTGGTACCCGCGGCGTCGCGCCCAGGCCATCGCGCTTGCGGACCTCGGGACGCCTCTCGGGACGTTCCTGCTGGTGCCGCTCACTCAGCTCCTGGTGGAGCGCTTTGGGTGGCGCGGCGGTCTCGTGCTCCTGGCCACCCTCCTGCTCGTCCTCGTCATCCCCGCGAACGGCTTCCAGCGGGTGCCTGCCGCCGCCGGCCGGGAGCGGCGGGCCGGGGTGGAGCATGCCGAGTCCCTCCGCGCGGCCGTGCGGACGCCGACGTTCTGGTGGCTCGCGGCGCTCCGCTTCTTCACGGGCGTCGGGTTCACCCTGGTGAACACCCATGCCGTGGCGGCCGCGATCGACGCGGGGATCGCGCCGTTCGAGGCCGCGGCGGCGCTCGGGAGCGTCAGCGTCGTGAGCCTCGCCGGCCGGCTCGCGGTGGGATGGCTCGCGGACCGGCTGGGGCCGGCACCGGCGCTCACGGTCAGCTTCAGCAGCGGGCTCGTCGGGATCGCGTGCCTCGGCAGGCTCGGCGCCACGAGCTGGCCAGGCTGGCTCGCGGCGTTCGTGCTGTTCTACGGCCTCGCCCAGGGGAGCGGAGGCATCGTGGCGACCGCCGCGGCGACGGCCGTCTTTCACGGCCAGGCGGTGGGGCGCATCACGGGCTGGATCGCGGTCGCGAGCGGCCCCGGCGAGGCGTTGGGCGCCTGGGGCGGTGGCGCCCTCTACGACTGGGCCGGTGGGTATCGGCAAGCTCTGATTGGGGCCGGGCTCGCCCTGGCGGCCGGGGTCGGGGCGGTCTGGCAGGCGCGACGGGGCATCCCTCGGTGAGCGAGGTGCTGGTAGGGTCTCGCCGCGAGGCAGTGTTTCGTCCCGGGGGGCGGTAGGCTGAAAAGGAGGAGACTCATGCCGACGCACACACTGATTCGCGCGGAGGGACTCTCGGAGCCGATCAGCCACTACTCGGACGCGGTCCGAGCCGGCGACGCGGTCTACGTCTCCGGCCAGGCGAGCCTCGACGCAAAAGGGAACCTGGTGGGTGCCGGGGAGGTCGTCGCCCAGACCCGCCAGGTGCTGGAGAACATGAAGACGGTGCTCGCCGCCGCGGGCGCCACGCTGGACGACGTCGTGAAGGTGACCGTCTACCTCAAGGATTGCGCCGACCGCCCGAAGGTCAACGAGGTGCGGAAGGCCTACTTCAAGGCCAACAAGCCGGCCAGCACGCTCATCGGGATCCACCAGTTCGCCATCGAGGGCATGCTGGTCGAGATCGATGCCGTCGCCGTCGTGAAGCGTTGAGCCCGAGCGCGCGGCTTGACAGGCGGCGGGCGCGGTGACAGGTTGTGGGCAAGGAGTGCGCGCGCCCATGGCGCTCCGCTTTCCCTATCGGGGGTTCATCTTCGACCTGGACGGGACGGTGTACCTCGGCGAGCGCCTGCTGACCGGGGCGAAGGCGGCGATCGGCGCCCTGCGGGACGCGGGCCGCCGCGTCTGCTTCCTGTCGAACAAGCCGATCGCGAGCCGTGAGGAGTACGCCGCGAAGCTCAGGCGGCTCGGCGTCCCCGCCGAGGTGGACGAGGTGATCAACTCGTCCTACGTCCTCGCCCGCTACCTCGCACGGGAGGCGCCCGGGGCGCGCTGCTACGTGATCGGCGAGCCGCCGCTCGTCGCCGAGCTGACACGCGCGGGGCTCAGGCCCGTGGACGGTCCCCAGGCCGACTACGTGGTCGTTGCCTTCGATCGCACGTTCGACTATCGGAAGCTCACCATTGCCCTCCAGGCGGTGAAGCGCCACGGCGCGCGTCTGATCGGGACGAACCCCGACCGGACGTGTCCGGTGGAGGAGGGCGAGATTCCGGACGCCGCGGGGATGATCGGCGCCGTGGAGGGGGTCACCGGCCGCCGCGTCGACCCTGTCGTCGGCAAGCCCTCGCCGATCATGCTCGAGGTCGCCCTCGAGCGGCTCGGCCTTGAGGCACGGGAGTGCGCGATCGTGGGCGACCGCCTCGAGACCGACATCGCCATGGGGCGGGCCGCCGGGCTCGCGACGATCCTGGTCCTCACCGGGATCACGCCGGCCGGCGACCCGGCGATCGCGCGCTGGTCGCCCGACCACGTGATCGGCTCGCTGGAGGAGTTCCTGGAGTGAGCCGCCCCCGGGCATGTGGCCTCGCGGGACGCACGACCCAGGCCCCCCCTACTGGACAATGAGTCGCCTGGCCGGGTTGGAGGCCGAGCTGTTCGACGCGGTCATCGTGGGCGGCGGGATGGCGGGCGCCGGCGTCGCGCGGGAGCTGGCCCTTCGTGGGCTCTCCTGCGTCCTCGTCGAGAAAGGCGACTTCGCCTCGGGCACGACCTCCCGCTCCTCGAAGCTGATCCACGGCGGGCTCCGCTACCTCGAACTGTTCGACTTCGGCTTGGTCCGCGAGTCCCTGCAGGAGCGCGAGACCCTCGCGCGGCTCGCGCCCCACCTCATCCGGCCGCTCCCGTTCCTTGTCCCGGTCCACCGGGGCGGCAGTCGCAGCCTCATCAAGGTCCGGATCGGCCTCCGGCTCTACGACTGGCTGACGCCCGGGAGGCGCACGGAGCACTGCCGGACGATCGGGCGTGACGAGGCGCTCGCCCTGGAGCCCACGCTCCGCCCCGACGACCTGGCCGGCGCCGGCTACTACTTCGACGACCTCCTCCTCTCGCCGGAGCGGCTCTGTCTGGAGAACGTGCTCTCGGCACGACGCGCCGGGGCCCAGGCGCTCAACTATGCCCAGGTGGAGGAGTTCCGGCCGCGACCGGGCGGTGGCTGGAGCGTTCGGGTCCGGGATCTGGTCGGCGGCGACGTGGCGACGGTTGCCGGCCGCGTCCTCATCAACGCGACCGGGCCGTGGGTCGACCGGATCCGCGAGATGGCCGGCATCCGGGAGAGGGGGACGCACCTGCTCCGGCCGACCAAGGGCGCCCACCTCGCCCTTCCGCGCTTGAGTGACCGCGCGATCTACCTCTCCACCAAGGACGACCGGATGGTGTTCGTGATCCCCTGGCGCGAGTTCTCGCTGGTGGGAACCACCGACACGGACTCCGACGACAACCCGGACCGGGTGTGGGCGACCTCGGACGATGTGGCCTACCTGCTCGCCGAGACGCGGCGCGTCCTCGCCGACCCGCGCGTCAGCGAGGCGAACATCGTCTATACCTATGCCGGCATCCGCCCGCTGACCTTCGAGGCGGGCAAGGGCGCCTCCGCGGTCTCCCGCCAGCACCGGGTCTTCGTCGAGGGACCCGACGGCCGCTTCCTCTCGATCACGGGAACCAAGCTCACGTGCTTCCGGAGCCTCGCGCAGCGCGTCGGTGACGAGGTCGTGCGGCGATTGGCCAAGGGCGGCCCGAGCCGGACGGCACGCCTGGCCCTCGACGGCTCGGACGAAGAAGCGGACGCGCTCGAGATCCGGGCGATGCTGGACGTCACGGAGGCGGTGCGCGCCTCGGGGCTCGAGCCGGGCCAGGTCGAGATGCTGGTTGCGACCTACGGGCTGCGGGCGGGCGCGGTGCTCGACCTGGCGCGGCGGCTGCCGGGGGGGACGGAGCGGCTCTGCAAGAGCGCGCCCGAGATCGCCGCACAGCTCCACTGGACCGTCGAGACGGAGTTGGCCGTCTCGCTCCAGGACTTCCTCCTCCGCCGGACGGGGATCGGCACCGGCCCGTGCCTCGGCCTGGACTGCGCCGGGACCGTCGCGCCGCGGATGGGGGCGCTCCTGGGGTGGAGCGCCCGCCGGATCGACGCCGAGCTCGACGCCTACCACGCGGTCATCCGCCAGGCCCTCCGGTTCCGCAGCGGGTAGGCGAGAGCCGTGGAACCGGCACCACCGGATTCGGTATAGTAGTGCGGACGAAACGCGAAGCCAACTGGGAGGACATCACATGAAGCTGACCCGGTGTCTGGTCGGTGCGATCGCGATTCTCTTGGTCGGTGTGGCCGCGGCGGGAGCAGAGGCCGCGACCGAGATCCAGTGGTGGCACGCGATGGACGGCGCGCTCGGCGAATGGGTCAGCGACCTCGCCGAGGGGTTCAACAAGTCGCAGACGGAGTACAGGGTCAACGCGGTCTACAAGGGCAACTACACCGAGGTCATGACGGGCGCGATCGCGGCCTTCCGGGCGAAGCAGCAGCCGCACATCGTGCAGGTGTTCGAGGTCGGGACGGCGACCATGATGGCGGCCAAGGGCGC
>CAZDYT010000382.1:0-4590 GCA_964509395.1 uncultured bacterium | reverse complement strand
GCCGTCCGCCCTCGCGCCCGATGGCGATCTACCCGGAGCCGCGGATTCTCCCGGCGGGCGATCTCGCGGTGTCGATCGAGCTCGCCGACGAGATCTCGCGGGACGCGAACGCCCGCGTCCTGACCCTGGAGCGGCTCCTCACCGAGGCGCGCCTCGCCGGCCTCGTCGAGATGGTGCCGACCTTCCGGTCGCTCCTCGTCTACTACGACCCGCTCGTCCTGCCGTGGGAGCGTCTCGTCGGCCGGGTCCGCGCCCTCCTGCCCGACCTGGCCGTCGCGGCGCCACCGCGGGGGCGGCGCGTCGAGCTACCGTGCGCCTATGGCGGCGAGCACGGTCCCGACCTCGACGAGGTCGCCCGGCGCCTCGGGCTCACGCCCGAGGAGGTTGTCCGGCTCCACGCCGGCGCCGAGTACCCCGTCTACTTCATCGGCTTCACGCCGGGCCTGCCCTACATGACCGGCATGCCCGAGCGGCTCACGATCCCGCGGCTCGATCGCCCCCGGACGAAGACCCCGCCGGGGAGCGTCGGGATCGGCGGCAACCAGTGCTCGATCTACTCCGTCGAGAGCCCGGGCGGGTTCTGGCTCCTGGGGCGGACGCCGCTCCTGCTCTACGACCCCGGCGCGTCCGACCCCATCCTCCTGCGCGCGGGTGACCGCGTCCGCTTCCGGCCGATCGACTCCGCGGAGTTCCGCGCCATCGCCGCAGCGGTCGCGGCCGGGGCCTATCGGCCCGAGATCGAGGTCGACGCGTGAGCCATCTCATCGTCGTCGAGCCGGGGCTGCTCACGACCGTCCAGGACCTCGGCCGCCCGGGCTACCAGCGGGTCGGCATCCCGCCCTCGGGCCCGCTCGACCGGGCAGCGTTCATCGTCGCCAATCGGCTGGTCGGGAACCTGGACGGCGCCGCCGGGCTCGAGCTGACCCTGCGCGGGCCGCGCCTCGAGGTGCGCCGCGAGTGCGTGGTGGCGGTCACCGGCGCCGACATGGGCTTCACCGTCAACGGCCAGGCGGCGCCGACCTGGACGGCCGTGCACGTGCGGCCGGGCGACCTGGTCGCGTTCCGCATGGTGACGACCGGCTGCCGGGCGTACCTCGCGGTCGCGGGCGGCCTCGACCTCCCGCCGGCCCTCGGCTCGCGGGCGACGTATCTACGGGGGCGCCTCGGCGGCCTCGAGGGTCGCGCGCTCCAGAAGGGCGACGGCCTCCCGATCGGCGCGCCCTCCCGCGGGCTCGACCGCGTGGAGGGCCGCACGGTGCCGCCGGCGCGCCGCCCCGCGTATCCCGCCGAGGTCGAGTGTCGCGTCGCCCTCGGCCCCCAGGACGACCGCTTCACGCCCGAGGGGGTCGCGGCGTTTCTCGGAAACCCCTACGAGGTCACGCCGCAGGCGGATCGCATGGGATATCGGTTGAAGGGCCCGATGATCACCCACGCGGCCGGTCACGACATCGTCTCCGACGGCATCCCGCTGGGCGGAGTCCAGGTGCCGGGTGATAGCCAGCCGATCGTGCTTCTGGTGGACCGCCAGACGACGGGCGGCTACACGAAGATCGCGACGGTGATCAGCGCGGACATCGGGCGGATCGGCCAGACGAAGCCCGGCCACCGCGTGCGCTTTCGCCGGGTGACGTTGGCCGGGGCGCACGCGGCGCTGCGGGAGGAGGCGGCGTGGCTCGACACGGCCATCGGCGCCTAACGCGGCTCGGCGCGGGCGTCCTGCTCGTGGGGGCGATCCTCCTCGGCCTCGTCGGCTGCGCGGCGCCGCAAGCCTTGTCGCCCAGGCCGGACGAGCCCGCGAAGCCGCCCGCCGGGGCGCCGCAGGCCCCGCCGCGCGAGGGATACTGACCCGCCTCCGCCCGGCGGGCCGAACTCAGCAGGGAGCGACGGCCCCGGCCGCAGGCCGAAGGCGTCGCGACCGGATAAAGGAGCCGGCCATGAGTCTCCAGAGCCTGATCGCCGATTACCAGGCGAAGAGCCCCCGCTCGCGGGCCCTCTTCGAGGAGGCGCAGCGCGTCCTCCCCGGGGGCAACACGCGGACGACCATCTTCATCGATCCCTACCCGTTCTACGCGGTTCGGGGGAGCGGGCCGCGGATCTGGGACGCGGACGGCCACGAGCGGCTCGACTTCAACGGCAACTACACCTCGCTGATCCTCGGCCACGCGCCGCCGGCCGTCGTCGCGGCGATCCAGGAGGCCGCCCCGCGCGGGCTCTCGTTCCCCGGCCCCTCGGAGCACGAGCTGCGGCTTGCCCAGGCGCTCACGCGCCGCGTGCCCTCGTGCGGGCAGGTGCGGTTCGCCAACTCGGGGACCGAGGCGACGATGCTGGCGATCCGCGGCGCCCGGGCCTTCACGGGCCGCCAGAAGATCGCCAAGTTCGAGGGCTCCTACCACGGCACTCACGACTGGGCGCAGGTCTCGATCACGCCGCCCGTGGAGGGCGCGGGCAGCCGCAAGCGGCCGAAGCCGGTGGCGGCCGGCGCCGGCGTGCCCGACGCCGTGCTGAAGCACGTCGTCGTGCTCCCCTGGAACGAGCCCGAGGCCGCCGTCAAGGCGATCGACAAGCACGCGCGCGACCTCGCCTGCGTGATCTGCGAGCCCGTCCAGGGGGGCGCGGGGGTGATCCCGCCGGCGGACGGGTTCCTTCAGGCGCTGCGGGAGGTGACGGCTCGCCACGGGATCGTCCTCGTCTTCGACGAGGTGATCACCTTCCGCCTCGGCCCGGGCGGGGCCCAGGGGCTCTTGGGCGTCACGCCCGACATGACGACGTTCGGCAAGATCATCGGCGGCGGCCTCCCGGTGGGCGCCTTCGGCGGCCGCGCGGACATCATGGCCGTCTTCGATCCCCGCGGAGGGAAGCCCAGGGTCGCCCAGGGCGGCACCTTCAACGCGAACCCGCTCACGATGGTCGCGGGGCTGGCGACGCTGAACGCGCTGACGCCCGAGGCGTACGCGAACCTGGATCGGCTCGGCGAGGGGCTCCGGACCAAGGTCCGGCAGCTCTTCCGGGCGCGGAAGGTCAAGGCGCAGGTGACGGGCGCCGGCTCCCTCTTCTGTCTGCACTGGACGCCGAAGCGGGTCGTGGACTACCGGTCGAGCCGGCCGGTGGACCCCGAGCAGCCGCTCCGGACGTACATCGGGCTCCTGAACGAGGGGGTGCTGCTCTCCCAGCGGGGGATGGGTGCCGTGTCGGCGGCGATGGGAGAAGCGGAGGTGGACCGGTTCGTCGAGGCGCTGGGGAAGGTGCTCGACGCCGACGAGCGCCGCTGATCGGAGTGAGAGGTAATCCGACATGGCCAAGACGATCGATCTCAACTGCGACATGGGCGAGTCCTACGGGCGGTGGACCCTCGGGGCCGACGAGGCCATCATGCCCGTCATCTCCTCGGCCAACGTCGCCTGCGGCTTCCACGGCGGCGATCCCCACGTGATGCGCAAGACCGTCGACCTGGCGCTCAAGCACGGGGTCGCGGTCGGGGCGCATCCCGCGCTCCCGGATCTCATGGGCTTCGGGCGTCGCGCGATGGACGTGACCCCGGCCGAGCTCCGGGACTACTTCTGCTATCAGATCGGCGCGCTGCGCGAGTTCTGCCGAGGGGCCGGCACCGACCTCCAGCACGTGAAGCCGCACGGCATCCTCTACAACATGGCGGAAACCCAGGAGGCGATCGCCCAGGCGATCGGCGAGGCGTCGCGCGAGTCCGGCGAACGGCTCATCCTGATGACGCTCGCCTCCGGCAAGTACGACGCCCACTGCCGCAAGATGGGCGTGCGCGTCGCCTCGGAGGGGTTCGCCGACCGCGCCTACGAGGTGGACGGGACCCTCGTCTCCCGCAAGAAGCCGGGCGCCCTCATCACCGATCCCGCGCGCGCCGCGGCCCAGGCGGTGCGCCTGGCGGCCGAGGGGAAGGTCCGGACGCACGACGGGGTGGACATCGACATCAGCGTGCAGACGATCTGCTGCCACGGAGACACGCCGGGGGCGGACCGGATCGTGCGGGCGGTGCGGGAGGGGCTCGAGAAGGCGGGGATCCGCGTCCGCCCGCTCCGCGAGTGGCTCCCGTAAGGGTGCCTGTGCCACGAGCCGCTGCGGGCCGGCCGGCCGGGACCCATTCTCGGCCCGGCGCGATGGGACATTGCTGAGATGGCGCTCTGTCATGATCTCCTGCGGGGGGCGATCGACCTCCACACCCACTCGGCGCCGTCCTTCTTCGACCGACTGCTGGACGACGTGGGGCTCGCCGAGCAGGCGCGCGCGGCCGGGATGCGCGCGGTCCTCTACAAGGCCCACGAGCAGGACACGTCCGGCCGCGCGGCGCTGGTGCGGCGGGCGGTCCCCGGGATCCACGCCTTCGGGGGCCTCGTCCTCAACCACATGGTTGGCGGCCTCAACCCGACGGCCGTGGACGCCTCGCTCAAGCCCGGCGCCCGCATGGTCTGTATGCCGACGATGTCGGCCCGGCACCACATCGCGTTCTTCGGCGGGAGCCACTTCGGGGCGCGGATGAAAGGGAAGGCGCCGGCCCGAAGCGCGCCGCAGGGGCTCGGCGTCGTCGACGAGGGCGGGACCCTCGTGCCCGCGGTTCAGGAG
>CAZDYT010000381.1:0-4591 GCA_964509395.1 uncultured bacterium | reverse complement strand
GGCGAGATGATGATGGAGGCCGCGGGATGAACGGGGCTCCCCGGCGACGGCGAGCGGCTGATGATAACGGGTCCACCCGGCTTGACGATCTCGGGCGGATCGAGCTGACCCCCGGCGACAACCTCGGCCCGGCGCTCGCCACACTCAAGCGACAACTCGAACGGGCCGGCCTGTTCGCCGAGCTGAAGCGCCAGGAGGCGTACCTCAGTGCGGGCCAGCGGCGCCGCCTCAAGGGCCGCCGGGCCCTGGCCCGGCTCCGGAAGAAGGCCGGCCGGGACGCCGAGTCCCTCGCGCGATGACTTGGCCCTGAGCCTGGACCACGCCCACCCGATGGCGCTGCCTGCGTTGCGGAGAGTGGTTTACGATCCGCGAGGCGGCCCCGCGAGTCCTTCCCCAACATCGTGCGCGTCACCACTGCGACACGCTGCCTGTTGTGTGTGTGGGGTTTTCGACCCCCTAGCGAACAAGCCCGTGGTTATATTAGGGTAGCGGTTTCGGGGGGAGGGGTGACTCATGCCCAGTACAGGACCCCGTCTAGCAAGACCTGCTTGGGGTCGGGCCGACCCCAACCACCCAGGGTGCCATCCGGACGGAGATACCGGTGAGCCCGAGCGATCCTCGTGCCCTTATCGTAGTACGCCAGCAACTGGCTTCTGGTACACGAGGGTTCTGTGGCCTTGGGCGGGCTCGGGTGGCGTTCCCACTCAAGCACGCTTTGCAGTTCGCCCCTGGTGATGCGCGGGTAGATATGGGTGTTGAACAAGGCGCGCAACTCAGGTGGAGTGATCTGATGCGAAGGGGGCGCACTCATGTTCGGTTCAGTTGACGGACAGGTCCGACACGAATTGAGCCGCTATCTTCAGGGTCAGCTTTCTTTGCGGGCGCTCCAGCAGTGGCTGGCCCCCGCAACTTGGGGGCTTGAACTCTCGGCGCACCCGCTGGTCGCCGACGTTTTCCTTAGGCTCGCCGAATTCGGCAGTGGAGACTGGGCGGAGTCCGACCTTCGGGAGGAATTCGAGCGTCTACTCGCGGCTGACGTGTCGCTGCAAGCTGAGCGTCTCTATTCCGGGCCGACTGCACAAGCCCCCTCGGCCGTAGTGCGTTTCCTCCCGTTTGGCACGATTCAGATAGTTGCGGCCTATCCAGCCGAACAGCCCGTCGAAGATGCCGAGCTTGCCTTGGCGCCGGATCAAGTCGTCCGCGGGACTGCCGTCTCCTGAGGCAGGGACGTCTGCCCACCCTCCTTTTCGGAGGACGGCCAGTTGTCTACCTTCCTCCACGCTCCGTCCTGCGTCCACCCTTCGAAGCCGGTGATTGGCATCTGACGACGCATCTCTTGCTGAATGAGCCCCTGCGCCTGCTGTTGGAACTGCTGCACCAGCTGTTGTATGGCCTGCTGAGCGGCGGCGGGGAACTGTTGCGCGTCGATCGCTGGCGGGAACTGAAGGTTTAGAGTCAAGTTCAACGACAATTGAGGCGGCGCTTGCCGTTTGTTTCTACCACGCAAGTCGGCTGCGAAATGATGAGCGAGCGCTACCGATTCGAGACACCCCATGATGACACGTTCAACGCGCTCGTCCTGGCCGGTTGGGACAAAGGATCTGGGCTCGATGGGCTCCCGCAGCCGACAGAGGTCTTCATAGGTCTGATACAGCCGCCACATCAGGTCCTCAAGCATGTCCGACGGTCGCATGACATTCAGGCCAATCTCGATAGCCTCTTTTCGACCAATGGCGTGGCCGTGCTGGTACGTCTTTTCGGCAAGCGTGTCTACTATCACTTGGATCTTTTGTTCGTCGGGGGCTTGCTTTGCGCGCGCGGTAAGTAGCTTGCGTGCCACCGTTCGGATATGCGAATGAGCGCGGTTGACCTGGCCCAGAATCCAGGGATCCAGCTTGCCGGCTAGAGCGCCCAGCGGGCCGACCAGCGCCGACTGATCCGTCAGGCCCGCCTTTTCCCGGAGGAAGCGGATGTACGCCATGATGTCCTCGATCGCGATCTGCTCTTGAACTGCCGTTCCTCCCTCGCCCCCCCGCTTTATGTTCAATTGGGGGTCGATGGGTCCGAGTTCCCCCTTGCGACCCATCACCACCTCATCTGCACCGAGCGCGATCATCGTTGCTGCGCTCATCGCCTTGTACGGTACCAACACAGCTAACTCTTGTGCGAATTCACGGATCATGGTGATGATGCGCCACGGCACATCGGTAAGGCCGCCAATAGAGTAGAGGAATAAGTCGATCTTGGGAGCCGATCCCATTTTTCGAAGGTGATCGTACATAGGGCGCACTGCATCTTCAGCCACCTGTCCCTGAGCGCCTCGACGATCACCGAGGAAATACGTGATTACCTTGCTGCCTCTTTCGCGCTCTATGGCTGCGATCAGATCGTGGCGTTCCCGCGCCTCAACGGAGACTGCCGATGTGTTTGCCACAGTAGAACCTCCCAGAGGATACCCTTCAATGTATGTCCGCGCGAGTCGAGTATACCCTACGCGGCCCGAGGCAGCCCAGCGGGGCCAGCCTATCCCCCGCTCATCCACCATCATCATCGCTGGAGAGCGCAGTTGGTCGGCCTGAAGGCCCCGTCCCCGTCCTGGTTGTCCCCGGGCCTGGCGGGACGGAACGTAAGAACTTCAAAGCACCTTTCTCTCTTGTCTCCCGCCCCGGCGGCATCGCTGAGCCCGGGCGTCGGTCCCCCGGGGTGGCCGCGTCCGGGGTGGCCCGAGCGTAGCGCCCCCCGCGCGGGGCCACAAAGGCGGTGGCGGCCGGGCGGAGGGCCGCGTGGGCCGGCCGGCGGGCGATGGCGGGCAGACCGGGGCCGGCGGCGGCGTGAGCCCCAGCGCGGCCAGCACGCGCCGCACGGTGTGGGGCCCGGTCACGGCGCCCAGCACCGGCGGCGGCAGGGCTCCAGATCGGCGCGCTGGCTTCGCTGCTCCGCGTCGGCTGGACGCTCGGGCTGAGTGGCCTCGCCCTCATGATCCTCGCGGTGGCCGGCGCCGTCCTCTTCCCGCGGCTCCGCAGCCTGTGAGAGGCGCCCCCGGTCAGCGGAGAGAACGATCCCCGTGTGGGCCTGACGTGGCTCGTCCGGGGCGTCAACTCGCCGGCTGTCGGAGAATCCCGTCGATGTCGGCGACTCGCTTGGCCACCGCGTAGGCCCAGCGCCCGTACGTACCATCGGCGTTCACGGCCGAGACCCACCGCTGGGCTGCAGCCGCCTTGATGTCGCCTACCGGGTCGAACCCTTTGGTCTCCAGGATCAGGAGGCATGGGGGGTCAGACCGGAGCCGGACGATGAAGTCCGGCATGTAGTCGTGGGGCTGGCCGTTGTGGAGGTAGGGGATGGCGAACCCCAGCCCGGCGTTCTTCACGAACGCCTCCACCGCCGGGTGCGTGTCCAGCACGTAGGCCGCCGACTGCTCCCACTTCGCGGTGTCCGCGACGACGTAGTTCACGTGGCTCCGCTCGACCTCGCGGACGTCCCGGCTCGTCCAGAAATCGACCTCGGCGGTGGAGCCGGGCCCGCGTCTCGCCTCGTACCGCGGAACCTCCGCCGCCTCGCCCTGAGAAGCGTCGGGCCGGATCGCTTCCGCGAGCCGCTCGATGACCCACCCGTAATAGGGCGAGAGGAAGACATCCAGGATGTCGGCGGGAGGGAGCGGCTCGACGCGGTCACGGAGGTACTGGCCGACGATCTTCGCGATCTGCGGGAAGAGGACGTGCGACGGCGCCTCGCAGCTCGCCTGCGCCGCGTACTCGCGCGTCAGGGCAGCGCCCAGCTCGAAGACGAGCTCCTGGAGCCGACGTCCCGAGCGGTAGGGATTCAGGTCGACCTTCTCCAGCCGTCCGGGGCCGGTGAGGGACGGACGCCCGTGGTTGCTCGGGAGCCCGGCCTTGACCTGGACCTCCGGCGGGATGTTCATCGGGTCGAGCCTGAGCGGGGCGACCGCGCTCCAGTCCACCGTGACGCGATTGCGGATCGCTTGCCGGTAGCCCTCGACGCGCGGGAACCTGAGCTCGAAAACCTCCTTCCCGGGGACCGCATGGACGTGATGGCGCTTGGGTGTGGGTGGCCGGGGGCCGTGGGGGTTCGCCTTGAACGGGATCACCTGGAAGGGAACCCCGAAGATCTTCGCCACCTCCTCCGTGAGCCGGCCGTCCTCGCCGACCTCGTAGCTCGGTCGGCGGAGGCCGCGGCCGACGACCTGCTCGCAGAGGAGCTGAGACATGAACGGGCGCAGGCCGACAATGTGGGTCACCGTGTTACAGTCCCAGCCCTCGGTCAGCATCCCCACGCTGACAATGCACCGGACGTCCCGGCCCGGCGGATGAAGGGGCTGCCCTCGCCGTCGCGCGAGTTCCTCGAACCCCTCGGGGTACAGCGGTCGGCCCTGCCCATCCCGAGGCCACTCCGTCTTGCCCACGGTATCGAGCGTCAGTCGCATCCAGGCTGCATCGTCGCTCTTCGGCTGGTCGCTGTCCGTCTCGTGGACCACCTTGGAGTCGACCCGAATCGTGTTCGTCAGCCCATCCTCGTTACGGAATCCCGGGATGTTCGCAGGGGGGATGCCGGCCGGCGGGTTGCCCAGGGC
>CAZDYT010000380.1:0-4600 GCA_964509395.1 uncultured bacterium | reverse complement strand
GTGCTGATGACCGGCGAGAACTCCTTCATCCGCCTGAGCCGGGACGGCGGCAAGACGATGTCCGACCGGCTGAGCCACTGGCGCGTCCTCTGGTGCCCGGCCGGGACCGGGCACACGCTGTTCGTCCAGGGGGCGCTCACCGACGGCCAGGCGCGGATCTACAGCGACAACCTCGCAGTCGCCCGCTGGCTCCAGGGCACGATCGAGACCCTCCTGCACGCGCCGTTCGCCGACCCGAAGACCCCCGTCATCCACGCCGCGTTCGAGCGCGACGGCGATCCCCGGTCGACGGCGACCGAGACCGTGCTGGCGCACGACGAGGCGCTCACGCTCACGTGGTACGACTTCATCGAGCCGTTCGTCCTGAACGCACCGCCCGGGTTCGGCAACCGGCCCCTCGGCGTGTTCAGCACCTTCTTCCCCGCCCGGTCGGCCCAGGTCGTCCTGAACGGCCGGTTCGCGGCCGGAAGCCCGTGGCCGGAGATTCGCGGGGACCGTCAGAGCAGTAGCGCCTGCCTGGCCTGGTCGGAGACCTGGGTCAGGCCGCGAGGCTAGCGGCCCGCAGCGCCCGTCCCGGCATGCGCGAGGCGAGCCCGTGACCTTCCGCCAGGCGCAGTGGCGCGTGCTGCTGGCGGCCAGCCTCTGCTACCTCTTCTACTACACCGGCCGCCAGAACTTCGGCTGGGCGATCAAGGGCATCCGGGAGGACCTCGGCCTCAGCAACACCCAGATCGGCTGGATCAGCGGGACCGGGCTCGTCTGCTACGGGGTGGGCCAGATCGTGAGCGGCCAGCTCGGCGACCGGCTCGGCGGGCGCCGCCTGGTGACCCTGGGCGCGATCCTCTCGTGTCTCTTCAACTGGCTGACGAGCTTCGGCCGCGGCTTCTGGCCGCTCCTCGTTCTCTGGTCGCTCAACAACTCGGCGCAGTCGATGGGGTTCGCGCCGGCGAGCCGCCTCATCACGAACTGGTGGGGCTATGGCGAGCGGGGGAAGGCCTTCGGGATCTTCAACTTCGCGGCCGGCGCCGCCTCGGTGCTCGTGTTCGCCTTCGCCATCGTGGTCCTGGGGAGCCTCTCCTGGGTCTGGGTGTTCCGCCTGCCGGTCCTCCTCATGCCGATCGCCGCCCTCGTGTTCTTCGGGCTCGTCCGCGATCGGCCCGAGGAGTTGGGCTTCCGCTCGCCGAGCGACCGGCCCGGCGCGGCCCCCGAGCCCGAGGCCCCAGGCCCCCAGGAGACGGCGGGGGGCCGCTTCCGCCAGGTGCTCGGAAACCGCCGGTTCGTGATCGCATCGGTGGGGTTCGGGTTCACCAACTGGGCGCGGCTCGGGCTCCTGGTCTGGGTGCCCGTGCACTTCCTCGGCGAGGGCTGGAGGCAGGATCCCACCGGGGCGTGGATCACGCTGTCGCTGCCCGTCGGGATGGCGCTCGGCGCCCTGGCCGCGGGATACGGCGCCGACCGGTTCCTGCGCGCGGACCATCCCCGCCTGATCGTCCTCTTTCTGGGGCTGGCCAGCGCGACGCTGCTCGTGACGTTCTTCGTCTCCCGGGATCAGCGGGGGCTCGGGATCGTGCTCCTGTTCCTGGCGGGGTTCTTCGTGTTCGGGCCCGTCGCCTCCTTCTCGGCGCTCTGTGCCGAGATCCTCGGCCGCCGCTCGATGGGCACCGGGATCGGCTTCATGAACGCCGTGGGCTACGGCACGGCCGCCCTCGGCGACCTCGTGATCGGCATCGTGCTGGATGCGACCGGCCGGACTGCGTCGCTCTTCCTGATCACGACCGGGGCCTGCCTGGTGGCCGCCGGCTGCGGCCTGGCGATCCGCGTCCCCCGGGCTCGGGCGGTCCCCCCGCTCGCGTCGACACGGTAGGCTATTTCAAGAACCCGCTCCGCGTGCGGACCTGCGCGCTGAGTTGGTCGTTCAGCGGGTCGTCGAGCGCGAGGATGTCGCGCAGCGCGGGCGACAGGCTGCGCTGCACGACGGGGCTGAGGAGTAGCTTCTGGTGGTACTGCTGCGGCTTGTCGCGTCGGCAGTAGAAGACGTGCAGCGCGCGGCGCGGGGCAGCCGTGCGGTTGGCAATCGCGCCGTGCCAGAGGTGTGCGTTCATCACGACGACCGTTCCGGCTTTGCCCGTCAGCAGCACCTGGTCGGGATGCGGCGCGGTGGAGTCTTCGAGAACCTCCCGCGGGAGTCTGCCCCAGCGGTGCGAGCCGGGCAGCATGCGAATCGCGCCGTTGTGGGGCGTGAAGTCGTCCAGCATCCAGATGGTGTTGCACACCCAGGAACCCTTCTCATCGGGCACCGCGCCCATGTCCGCGTGCAGCGGCTGCGTCCACGTCTGATGCGGGCTGGCAGATCGGGCGTTCAGGCTGCTGAGCTTGATGTCCGCTCCCAGCACGTGCCGCACGTATTCCAGCAGTGGCGGGATGACGATGACCCGCTGGAAAATCTCCCCCTTGTTGACCAGGTTCCCCAGCCGGCGGCTCTCTGGTTCCTGGCTGCTGAGCTCTGACCCAGCGCGGTCGCCTTCTTCCGCGAACAGTTCATCAATCCGCCGCCGCAGGGCGTCGAGGAGTGGCTGGCTCATGAAGCCCTCCAGCACGACGCAGCCGCTCTCGTCCAGAAGGCGCTTCTCCGCAGCCGTGATGCTCATGGCGTATGATCCCCGCGCCGGTCGTGCCCCGGTGGCTGTGGAAACGGGGAAGTGGCGCATTCTTCCGGCGAGTTGGTCAACGACGAGCCGGCCGCCTGGCGAGGCGGCCACCGGGGGAATGCACCGTGGGAGAGCATACCAGAAGATTGGCGGGGTCGCCCGACGGTGCCCGCGTCTCGCTGAGAGCTGGGACTCGCGTCCGATTGGAGCAGACGTCTCGTACGTCGCGGGTCAACCTCCGGCGCCGGCGCGGCCTTTCTCGCAGTCCTGTCACGTTGCCGAGCGTGCCTCGCCGTCGCCGGCCTTACGTGACGGCGCCCGCCTGGGGCGTCTACCCGCGGAGAGCCTTGAGAGCCTCTTGAACCGCTGTCACCAGTTGCGCGCTCGTGAAGGGCTTTGCGATCACGGCTCTGGCGCCGGCAGCCATTGCCTTGGCAATCGCGTCATCTCCGACGTACGCGGTGACAATGAGCACGGGGGCGCGTGCGGAAAGCGCTCTCACCTCGCGGACAAGGGCCGCCACCTCCGTTCCGGGCACTCGAAGATCCGTCAGCACGAGGTCGACGCGCGTCGACTTGCAGATCGCCAGCGCTTCCTCGCCAGTGGCCGCCGTCAGGCATTGACACGGCTCACGCCGGAGAATTCGCCTGATGTTCTCGCGCATGTCACGCTCGCTGTCGACGACGAGGAGAGTCTCGCGCGGCGCCGGAGCTTGAGCTCCCGGGCGTGCGTCCCTATTGGGCGTCACCGGTGGAGCTCCCTCTGCCAACCGGCCGTCCAGCGCCCCATGCTTCCCCGTCACACGCGAATTCACCACCCGGGACAGTTCCCACTCAATCCACTCGCTCGCAATCTTCTCCGTCAGCCCACCCATGGATCAACACGTTCCGGGACGGACTCGGGCTCCCCCGCCGCGCAGGAGGCGGCGAACTCGGGCTACCAAGGAGACCGCTGGCGACGACACGCCGACCACGCCGTCACTCCCGGCCTCCAGGGCCTGCCGTGCCTCGAACGTCTGGGTTGCCAGGGCGAGAATGGGAATGCGGCCGGTCTGCCGGGCGCTCTTCAACCGCCGAATGGCCTCGCATCCGCCGACGTCCCGCGCGGATACGTCCATCAAAATCAGATCAGGCAGGAGCGCGGCCGCCCTCTCGACCGCCTCGATTCCGGTCATCGCCTCCGCCACGCGAAAGCCGGCGGACAGCAGGTACGCCCCGTGGTGTGCCCGCTCGTCCACGTCCCCTTCGATAAGTAGGATCAACGGCGCCCTGCCCTCCCCATTCCCCGCCCCCGGCGCTGCCTGCATGCCCGAGCTACTCCTCTGAGCGACGTCCCGTCGCCACGGCGCCGCGGTGACCGGAGCGCTGCGCCACGACGAGTGGTAACAGGGTGGCCGGCGGCCGTCTCCGCATCCGTGCCCGAGCCATATCAACGCACCTCTCGGCCTCGCCACATGCGGGCAGTCACGGCTTAACCAGGAAGTGGGCACGACGATTGCGGGCCCAGCACTCCTCCGTTCGCTCCGTGCACAGCGGGCGCTCTTCGCCGTAGCTGATGACGGTGATTCGCGAGCTCTCGATGCCCAGGGACGCGAGGTAATCGCGTGTGGCCTTCGCGCGCCGTTCTCCGAGAGCCAGGTTGTACTCGTTGGTGCCCCGCTCGTCGCAGTGCCCTTCGATCAGCAGGAACGCCGTCGGGTTCGCCTTGAGCCACCCGGCGTTCGTCTTGAGGATCTCGGCGTCGGGCGGCCGGATCTCATATCCGTCGAAGTCGAAGTGGATGTCACCGAGCGCCGAGGTCTCGACGAACTCCTTCGGCGAAGGCAGCGCGGGGATTGCTGTGCCCGTCGCGCCCGCGACGCCCGTGCCCGCCCCGCCGGGAGCGGCCGCGCCCCCTGCGCCAGCCGCGCCCGCCGTGCCACCCGCGCCGGTCGCGGCGCCCGCCCCGGCCCT
>CAZDYT010000379.1:0-4603 GCA_964509395.1 uncultured bacterium | reverse complement strand
GGCGATGTAGAGCCCGGAGAGGAGGAAGCCGGGGAGGAAGGACCCGGCGTAGAGCTGCCCGATGGACTCGTTGGCCACCAGGCCGTAGACGATCATCAGCACGCTCGGCGGGATCAGGATCCCGAGCGTGCCCCCGGCGAGCACAGCGCGACCTCGCCGGGGTGGCAGGGCCGCGCCTGGGGGTCACGACGCGCGAGATCTGGTGGTCGGCAACCCCGTTTATCGGCCTCCAGCTGGTGGGCCTCGGGCTCTGCCTGATCTTCCCCGAGATCATCCTCTGGCTGCCGCGGCTGCTCTACAAATAGACCCCGGGCGGCACGCCGTAGTGAGCAAGAACAGGCACGGGCGCTAGCATCACCAACGACCGCCCCGAGGGCCTGGCCTCCCGCCGCCGCCTGGGAACCCTCGCCTAGATCGGCGTCGCCGTGGTATACTCCATTCGTTCTGCCTGGTTCGGCCTCCCTCGTCTGGCGGATCGAATCCGGCGTCGCCTCCGATAGCCACTTCCGCGGGTCAGGGGCGCGAACTGGGGTGCGGAAGAGGCCGACCCCGGGAGACCGGGGTCCAAAGGAGGCGCCACATGGCGTCCAAGCTCTACGTCGGCGGTCTGGCCTATTCCACCACTTCCGAGAGTCTTCGGGAGTACTTCGCTCAGTGCGGCACGGTGGAGTCGGCCACGGTAATCACCGACCGGTTCTCAGGCCAATCCCGCGGCTTCGGCTTCGTGGAGATGTCCACACAGGCCGAGGCTCAAGATGCGATCGCGAAGCTGAACGACCAGCCCTTCGAGGGTCGGAAGCTCATCGTCAACGTCGCGAAGGCGCCGGGCAACGGCGGCTCCCGGTCGGGCGGCGGGCCCCGTCGCACGCCCCGCTGGTAAGCGGAACCGAGGACGGGTTCGGCACGGGCAGCGCGAGGGACGACCCCTGCGCCGCCCCGCGTCGGCGGGACGCGTCCTGATTCGTCGTCGGCCGCTCGATCTCCAGCGGCCGGCGGCGAGTCCCCTTTTCTCGGACCGCGTTTCCCGACTTGGTGTTCCGCATCCCGGGGCAGGTTCCGATCGCCCGGGGAAGACCGACCGGGCTCAGGTGCGCCCGAGGCCGGCTCGGGCGCTGCGGTGTGTTCACGGTCGCGATCTGAACACGCAAGCTGGAAGGAGGTGGGCGCTTGAAGATCGAGGTCGTGGACAACGAGATCGAGCCCGCTCTGAAGGCCCTCAAGAGGGGGATGCTCAAGGAGGGCCTGTTCAAGGAAATGAAGCGCCGTGCGTATTACGAGAAGCCCTCCGTCAAGCGGAAGCGAAAGCAGGCCGAGGCCCGCAAGAAGCGGCGGCGGGCCGCCAGGCGATCTCAGGCGCTGGGCTGAGGGCGTTCTCCGACGACGAGCGAAAAATACGGGCGACCGCGTGCATGGTCGCTGGGTGACTGGCCGGGGCACAATCGCGATCCAAGAGGAGGCGACCCATTTCAGCGAGAATATTCGTCGGCAACCTGCCCTACGACACCACCAAAGAGGAGCTCGGCGCGCTGCTGGCCGCGGCCGGGAGCATCGTGGATCTCCACCTTCCCGCGGACCGCGAGACGGGGCGGCCGCGCGGCTTTGCCTTCGTCGAGTTCTCGACCGAGGACGAGGCCGCGGAGGCAATCCGGCGATTCAACCAGCGTGAAGTGCGTGGCCGGAAGCTCAACATCAACGCCGCGGACGATCGCCCGCGCGGGACTGGGGCGTCTGGCGGGCCGTCATCCGGCTTCTCGCTCGATCCGAATCCGTTTGGGGGCGGCGGCCGGCCGCCCAACAGACGGTTCAAGAGCAAGGGCAGCCGCCGCGGGTTGCGGAGGCGGAAGCGTAGCCTTTGAGTCCCGGAGATGGTGGCGCAACAGCATCACGGGGGTCGGCATCAGGTGTGATGAGCCCGGGTCCGCGGGCGACTGCTGGGGTGTCGAATAGAGTCGGGCCCGGCGGTTGACCGCCGGCGGAACGGGCGGGGCTTGACAGGAACCCCGTTTGGGCGTCCACTATCAGGCATTCCTCAACGGGGCGCTTCGGGGCGGCGATTCCCCCAGGGGCGCGCACCTCCACCCGATGTCGCGGCCTGCCGTGAGGCGCAACGGAGCCTGGGCATACCTTCGTCAGGGGGTATCCGCCGAGCCCCTCACGACGCCGACATTCTTTTCACTCGACACTGATCCCGCCCCGCCCGACGCGGTTCGAGCGGGCAGGAGCGTCACGCTAACCGGGAGGAGAAGGATGGCAAGGAGGAGTGGCGCGCTCGCGTCGCGACGGGCACGTCGACGTTGAGAGGGAAGCAATGCGTCGAGCTCAGGCGCGCGAGTTCTGGTGCCACGTGGTGTCGGAAGCCGTGCTCATCCGGCTGACGCGGCCGGGCGGGCTGGGACGGCCGTCCACCTACTTTGTCCAGTGCAATCAAGTGGACTGTCAGTACGTCGAAGCGAACCAGCCGCCATGCCCGCTGCACGTCGGGATGTTCAGCGACGAGATCAGGGCGGCCGAGGCGGCCCGAGCGGCACGGCGCGAGGGCGGCGGCGGCTGACGGCTCGCCCGCGTTGGCGCGCGGCCTGGGTGTGGCCATCCGTCTCGGTCGGGCTAGAGCAGTCCCGGAGCGAACGCCCGTGAGGCGAAACGGCCAGGAGATGATGCGGCGGAACAAGAAGCACCTGGTTCGCCTGACCCCCGAAGGCATGCAGATCGTCCATGAGCTGCGAGCGCGGTTCGAGCAGAAGTTTGGCCGCGCGCCGGGCCCCGGGGACCCCGTGTTCTTTGACGCCGAGGCTGACGCCTCTGGCCCCATCGACCAGGATCGCTTCGACGCCGCAATCATTGCAGCGATGGAAGCGGCGGGTGTGGGCGCGGCGATCATCCACGCCTACCGGCGCACGGGAATGCTGGTCACCGAGCACAACGTCACGCACTGCTCCAGGGAGGAACTTCGGCGCTGGCAGGCGGCGCTCGAGGAGTACGGAGAACCGAGCCTCCCGGCGAGTTGATCTGGCCGAACTTCTGCAGCGCGCTCCGTGCACGCCGTCGGGAGGCCGACCGCTCGCTCTGCCCAGCGCGCTGACCGACGACGAGCCCCAGAAGGACGAGCCGCCCCACCAGCATCCACTGGTCGGGGCGGTTCGCATCTGGTAGCATGGAGTTCTTCGGTCCCGTGGTGCAGCCTGGGCCAGCACACCAGACTGTCAATCTGGAGATCGCGGGTTCAAATCCCGTCGGGACCGCCATCAAAACGACAACTCGGGCGCCAACGGGCGCCCTTTTTTCTCGCCGGTCTGCGGGAATCTGTACGGGTCACAGGACGGCAGGGGTGAGGAACTGGCTTGACGGGCCTCAGGGGCGGGCGTAGAGTCCCGTCGGTTCCTCCCACATCGCCGTTCGCCGCGGATCATCCGCCCTCCAGACGCAGCGAAGAGAGGAGGCGGGGGGATGGCGTGGATCCAAGCTCGGCCACCGCTCCAGCCGGGAGAACCGGCTCCGGACTTCACGCTTCCGACCGTGCCGGACGAAGGGTTCGTGTCGCTGGCCGACTACCGAGGGCGCTCGCCCGTGCTCCTCGTCTTGCTCCGCTCCCTATGGTGACCGTTCTGCCGTCGGCACATCGCCCAGTTGGGCGGCACGCGGGAGAAGCTCCAGTCGCTCGGCGTCCAGACACTGGCGATCATCGAAGACCGGCTCGAACCTGTCCGGCGGTACTTCCGGCTGCGTCCGCCCCGCGTGCTGCTGGCGGCGGACCCGGATCGGGGCACGTACCGATCCTTCGGCGTGCCGATGCCTCCGCGCACTGCCGGGTACCAGCAGGCGCGGGAAGTGATCCGCATCAACCCGACGGGTGAGCTGCCGGAACCCCTCTCGATTCCCGCGGCGCAGAAGCGTCTCGACGAGATGGACCGGATGGGCGACAGCGTGGAGGCCCAGGAGGTCTTGCGTCAGCTCCCGCCGCGCGACTTCACCATCCACGCGGGGCATTTCCTGCTCGATCGCGACGGCGTCGTCCGCTGGACTCGCATCGAAGCCTCTGTCGATGACCTCTCGGGTTGGGGCAGGTTCCCCAGCGACGATGAGCTTCTGGTCGCCACGCGGGCGCTTCCCAAACACCCGTAGCCGCGAGCGGCCTGAAGCGTGAGCATGCGTTGGGACTGTCATGGTCGCGCGGCCAAGCCTGGGAGGTGTCCGGAAGGGAGCCCACGGGGGGAGAGGGGAAGACGAGCGGCGGGAGCGCGCGAGATTCGGGGTTCGGGCTAGTAGTGCTCGTACAGCGACGGCTCGGCGAGGCGAAACTGCCGGGCTCCTCGACGCTCGGTGAGCCGGCCGCGCGGCGCTCGGCAGCGTGCGTGTGCGCTCCACGCGACGAGCCGCTCGAGCACGAATACGGCCGTGAAAACGGCCCCGAGCAGCCAGGCCAAAGCCGTGGCGAGAACCTCGATCGGCAGCATGCCAGTCATTTCACCCAACGCGAGTATGCAGGTGGCAGGCCAACGCGACCCGGACGGCTAACGGCCCGTCAGGTAAGGGCTCCCGGTGTCCAGCCCGCCGGCGCCGGAGAGTTTCTTACCGAGACGGCTCGCGGATCCGGTGAGGAACTGAC
>CAZDYT010000378.1:0-4614 GCA_964509395.1 uncultured bacterium | reverse complement strand
CGACTGGTAGTACACGCTGGACAAGGTCAGGGACCGAAAGGTCACGGGCATGCTCTCGGTGAACGGGTACACCGGCCAGGTTTGGTATCACACCTGGCACGGGACCTTCATCGCGAGCAGTGAAGCCGCGTCGTGACCGTTGGGGGTGCGGCCTTCCCTCGCTCCCGGGACTGCGGACTTCCGAGTGGCTTCTTGAGGCCGAGGAGGTGGCCCGACGGCATCCCTCGCGGGTAGGCCGTTTGCGCTCCCGAATTGAGTCGATCGCCTCATGAATTTCCCGCCGGCAGGGAGCGCAATGGGGCCACGAGGCAATAAGAGCTCGCCGGAGACGGCCCCGACGAGGTCGGCCTAGGCCACCCGGAGGGGGGCTCCGCCCCCCTTCTCCTCCACAGACTTGGGGCAGCCGCGCCCCGCGTGGGGCGGGGGTGCCCCGCTTCCGGTCTCGACGCCCCTCGCCCAACCCGCGAAGAACGCCAACGACCGCCACGGCCTTCCGGCCGAAGGCCCGTGGCACCGTCAATGCATGGTGAGCGTGCAACGGGACGGGGGCCGCGGGCTCGGCGGCGTGTGACTCTTTCGTGCCTCGCCGCGTGTGGCTCGAGTTCCGAGGGGAGGGGAGCCGGATGACTGGAGCGATGTCGGCCTGGGTCGCCACGTTCTTCATTGCGCTCGGCATCGTGCTCCTGCTGGCCATCGCGGCCGCGTGGCTGGCCCGCACGGGGCGGACCGCCACGATGAGCTTCTACTGCCCGTGGGCGCGCCGGAGTGTCACCGCCCAGTTCCTGACCTGTGAGGAGGGGCAGCGGATCGCCGTGCTGTCCTGCACGGCGCTGGCGGACCCGCGGGTCGTGAGCTGCGGGAGACTCTGCGTCGGCGGGGAGCGGCAGGTCGGCCTGGGCGCGGGCGAGGACCGCATCCGAGACGTGCTGAGCGACTGAGGAGAGCGGGATGGAAACGTTGGCCTGGTTCACCACCTTTCTCGTCGTGGTCGCGGCCGTCCTTATCCTGATCGTCGCGGCCGTGCTGCTGCCCCGGACGATGCGGACGCTGAAAGCGAGCTTCTACTGCCCATGGAGGCGGCGGCGCGTGACGGTCCGGTTCCTGACCTACGACGGGCGTCATCCGGTCGGCGTGATGTCGTGCACGGCGTTCGCGGACCCCATCGTGATCACCTGTGGAGCGCCCTGCATGGCCACGGAAGGGCGGCCAGGCGTCGCGGCAGGGGAGCCAAACGCGGCGGACCTCCCGAGTGACTGAGGCGGGCGAGTGGCCCACCTGAACCCCCTTCGGTACCCGGGTCGTCCCGGCACAGCGGACGGCTCGGACATGGTCGTGTGGGTAGAAACCCATGTCTCCCAGGGGGCGTGCGCCTACCCGATCACCTCGTCCACCAGCATGGGCGCCGGCTACCAGGCCGCCCAGGCGGCCGGGAAGACGAACCTCTGGGGTGAGCCGCTCTTCTTCCTCGAGCTGGAGTCCGAGCACTCGTCCGCCTCCACCTGCGAGGGGTTCGCCCTCGCGGGCGGGCGCGTCACCAATTTCACGTCCGGACAGGGTCTGGTGCTGATGAAGGAGGTCCTGTACACGATCGCGGGCAAGCGCCTCCCGGCCGTCTTCCACGTGGGCGCACGGGCACTCAGCTCGCAGGCGCTGAACGTCCACTGCGGCCACGACGACGTGATGGCGGTGGCGGACACGGGCTGGGGCATCCTCTTCGCCATGAACGCCCAGGCCGCGGGTGATCTCGCGCTCATCGGGCGGCGAGCGGCGGAAGAGTCCGAGACACCCTTCCTCAGCGTGCAGGACGGCTTTCTCACCACGCACACGGTCGAGAACGTGCGCTTGCCGGAGCCCGAGCTGATGCGGGAGTTCGTCGGCGACCCGTACGCGCTGACGCGCCTTCGAAACCTGATGAATCCCGCCAAACCGATCATGTCGGGCGTGGTCCAGAACCAGGACGCCTACATGAAGGGGAAGGTCGGTCAGCGTTTCTTCTACGACCGGCTCCCGGGCATCCTGGCGCGCGTGATGGACCGCTTCGGGGACCTGACCGGTCGGCGCTACGGGCTCGTGCAAGCCTACCGGCTCGAGGATGCGGACTGGGCCATTGTCGGCATGGGAAGCTTGGTCGAGACGGCCATGGCGGCCGTGGACTGGATGCGGGCCACGAAGGGTTGGCGCGTGGGGGCACTTCACGTGACGGCCTTCCGGCCCTTCCCCGGCCGCCAGATCGTCGCGGCGCTCCGGCACGTGCAGGCGATCGCCGTGATCGAGCGGATGGACAATCCCGCGGCCGAGTCCAACCCGCTCACGCTGGAGATCAAGGCGGCCTTCGCCGACGCCCTGACGGACGAGCGCAGCATCACCGCCATCTCGCGGGTTCCCGCGATCTTTTCGGGGGTCGCCGGCCTCGGCAGTCGCGACATTCGCCCCGGCGACCTCGTCGCCGTCGTGCGCAACATGCTCCGGCGACGCCACCGGCACTTCGTGCTCGGCGTCGCCCATCCGCTGGCGTTGCCCCGTGACGAGGACCCGGACGTGCGCCCGCCCGGCGCCTTCTCGATGCGCGGCCACTCCGTGGGCGGCTTCGGGTCCGTCGCGACGAACCGGATCATCGCCACCGTCCTGGGGGACCTCTTCCACCTCCAGGTGCAGGCGTACCCGCTCTACGGCTCGGAGAAGAAGGGGCTGCCGACCACCTACTACCTGACGGTGGCGGAGGGTCCGATTCGGACCCACGCCGAGCTCAGCCACGTGGACTTCGTCCCCCTCAACGACGTCAACGCCTTCCGCCTGGGGGACCCGCTGGCCGGTCTCGTCGAGGGCGGGATGCTGTTCATCCAGAGCACGGAGACGGATCCCCCCGCCATCTGGGCGGGGATCCCGCCACCCGCCCGACGGCTGATCGTCGAGAAGCGGCTCCGCGTCCTGGCCCTCGACACGATCCAGATCGCCCGCGAGGTCGCCACGCGGCCCGAGCTTCAGCAGCGGATGCAGGGGATCGTGCTGCTGGGGGTGTTCCTCCGGGCGACACCCTTCCGGGAGAGCCGGAAGCTCACCGAGGCGGCGGTCTTCGAGGCCGTGGAGCGTTCCCTGCGGAGCTTCTTCGGCAAGCGCGGCGAGCAGGTCATCCGCGACAACATGACGGCGGTGCGGCGGGGGTACTCGGAGGTGCTCGAGATCCCGCGCGAGGTGATGACGCCCGACCGCGACCTCGTCACCGCGGCCGCCGTCCCCGTCGGCGTCCGCGAGCCCGGGCGGCTCTCGCCTGCCGGGGCTCGGACGTCGACGAAAGACAGAAGACGGGACGATGGCTGACGCGCAGGTTCGGGACTGGATGCACCTGGGCGTCCTGACGTGCGACCCCGACACGCCCGCAGAGGAGGTGGCGGAGACCATGCGGCGCCACGACGTCAGCGCGCTCGTCGTCGTGGATGAGCGGGGCTACGCGATGGGCGTCATCTCCCGGACGGACCTCGCGAACGCGACGTTCGTCCAGCCCTACCTCAAGCACTGGCGCGGGCTCACGGCCCGGCACCTGATGTCCTCCCCGGTGATCAGCGTGCGCGCGGAGGCATCGATCCGGGAAGCCGCGCAGCTGATGCACGAGTGGAGGATTCACCGGGTCGTCGTGACGGTCGGGGAGTCCGATCGGGAACGGCCGATCGGCATCCTCTCGGTCACCGACCTGGTGGGCCACCTGGACCAGGCATAGGAGGCTAGGCGCCTGTCGGAGAAACCGTGCCACTCGCGAAAGAACTACCGCAACGCCTCGAGGTGTTCCGCTCCCGGCGCCGGCTTCGCCGGCGCAACCCCTCCTCGGGGGAGGTCCGGAAGGGGGGCGGAGCCCCCCTCCGGGTGACCTAGGCGTGGCCGAGTCCATCAACTTCGAGCCCTTCACTCACGAGGCGGGCGAGCGCGAGATGGGGACCAAGCAGCCCGGGGTCTCCAAGGAGAGCCACGAGGTCCAGCTCGTCCCGGCGGGGGTGCTGGCGCTCGACGTCGGGGCCTACGTCGACGACTTCAACGCCCGCGTGATCGGCGCCTACGAGAAGGGGACAGGGTCGCAGGAGCTGCCCGCCGACGTCGGCGTCGCCCGCAGCCTGATCCCGCCGGGGACCGCGGCGCTCCGGGATTTCTCGTACCTCTCGCCGGAGATCCCGGAGCTCGTCGCCGAGAGGTGCGTCGGCTGCATGACCTGCGTCACCGAGTGCCCCGACACGGCCATCCTCGGCAAAGCCATTCCCGCTTCGTGCCTCGCGGCCGATCTCGAGAAGATCGGGGATCCGGCCGAGCGCGAGTTCTTGGCTGCTCACTGGACGAGGACCCGGAAGTACTTCGAGGTGCCGGCCAAGAAGGGCCGCGAGGGGCGATGTTCGGCATCTTCGTCGACCCCACCAAGTGCAAGGGGTGCGCCGAGTGCGTCGAGGTCTGCGCCGACCTCGGCTACCACGCGCTCCGGATGGTCAGCAAGGACGAGGGCACGCTCGGCCGCTACCGCAAGGCCTTCGGCTTTTTCCGCCAGGTGGGCCCCACGCCCGGGGCGTACATCAACGAGAAGGCGCTGGCCGACATGATGCTCGCGGAGCAGTCGGCGCTCCTCTACGTGGGCGG
>CAZDYT010000377.1:0-4619 GCA_964509395.1 uncultured bacterium | reverse complement strand
CCGAATCCCGGTCGTGGTCGAGGACGCCCCGTTCGTCGTCACGCGTGTGGAATCGGCGTCTCGGGCGGGAGAGGCGGCACCCTCGCTGCGAGTCTACCTGACCGACGGGAGCGCCGAGGAGCTCGATCCGGCGGGGCTGTGGGTCGGCCGGAACGAGGCGCCGTACTGCCGGGTCAGGTCGGGTCATTTCACGGCCCGCTTCGCGGTGGCAGCGTGGCTCCAGCTCGCGCAGTTCGTCGAGGAGGAGGCCGCGACCGGCCGGATGACGCTCGTGCTCGGGAGTCGCCGGGTGCCGCTGCCGCGGCGTGGGTGACATGGGGGCTCGGGGTCTCGGGGCTCGTCTGACGCCGCTCCTGCTCGGCGCCGTCGCCGCCCTGCTTCTGGCCGGCGAGCCGGGGGCCGCGGCGGACTCGGGCGAGCCCGCGCCGGAGCTGGGTCGGCCCGTGCCCGACTTCACGCTGCCGGACCTCGCCGGCCGGCCGGTCCGGCTCGGCGACTTCCAGGGCCAGAAGGCCGTGCTCATCAACTTCTGGGCGACGTGGTGCGTCCCGTGTCGGGAAGAGATGCCGACTCTGGAGCGGCTCTCCCGCGAGCGTCGCGGCGTCCTCGAGGTCCTCGGCGTGAGCCTCGACACCGTGGGTCCCGCGAAGGTGCGCGCGTTCACGCGCGAGCTTGGCCTCACCTTCCCGATTCTCCTCGATCCGAAGCTCCTGGCTGCACGAAAGTACCGGGTCCGAGCGCTTCCCATGTCGTTCGTCGTCGACCGGAGTGGCATGCTGCGGCACCGGGAGATCGGCTACCGGGACTGGACCGACCGGGAGTCAGCGTTCATCGTCGAGGAGGCCCTCCGCCCGCGCTGACCACGTCGGAGGGAGGCTCGGCCCTCCTCCGACGGCACTACCGGCCGGGGACCCTGTCGGGATCCCCAGTCGGCTATAATCAGCACAGAGGGATCAGCGGGTGGCGCAGCAGAGGCTCTTCGAGCGCGCTGACCGGGTTGTCGTCCGGTGGAACGGGAAGAGGCTGGGCGGCCGGATTTCCCGCGTCCTCTCACCCTGGCGCTACCGGGTGGTGACCGATCAGAACCGGCGGCTCCTCGTGCCGCGGCGGCAGCTCGCCCGCGGCCGCGACGACGTCCTGATTCTCGAAACGCGGCTCGACACCGCGCTCCACTCGCCCCGACACTCCGGGACCTTCCTCCGGGAGTTCCTGAGCAGCTACGGGGTGGCGACCCTCTACGAGCGCGTCCACACCAAGCGGGACCTCGAGCACTTCCTGGCGCGAGCCAAGCGGAGTCCCAACATCCCGTACGTCCACTTCGTGGCCCACGGCGCCGTGAAAGGCCGGCCAAGACTGAGGCTGACCTTCGAGGATCTGGACCTCCGCCGTGAGGCGGGCGTCTTCAAGGGGCTCGACGGGAAGATTCTGATCTTCTCGGCGTGCGACATCGGGGGAGACCGAGCCGCGATGGAGCGGATCCTCGAGTTCAGCCGCGCGCGGGCCATCATCGGCTACACGAAAGAGATCGACGACGCCTACTCCTACCTGGCGGAGTCACTGCTGTACGGGCTCATCTTCGACTCGAAGCTCTCCCCCGCCGAGATCGTCATGCGCGTCCGCGCCGCCCTCCGCCAGATCCGGCTCCGCCGGACCGCGAGCGCCCGTGAGTTCCACTCCCCGCTGGTCTGCTTTCAGCGATAGGGGGTCATTCGCGTCAGGAAGAGGGTCGGGGCGGACGAGTGAAAGCCGCCGCCGGGGGGAACCCGGCGGCGGTTGATGCGCACCCGGCGGGATCGGCGGGCTCAGCTGCGCAGGTGAAGGACCACCAGCTTCAGCTCGGTCATCTCCTCCACGGCGTAACGCGGTCCCTCCTTGCCGAAGCCCGACTCCTTGAGGCCGCCGTAGGGCATGAGGTCGGCCCGCCACTGGGGGCCCCAGTTGACGTGGAGATTCCCCGATTGGACCTCGCGGGCGAACCTCATCGCGTGCTCGAGGCTTTCCGTGAAGATCGAGGCCGAGAGCCCGTAGTTGGTGTCGTTGGCCAGCGCGATCGCCTGGTCGATGTCGTCGAACGGCGTGACCGCCACGGCCGGCCCGAAGAGCTCCTGGCAGGAGATGCGCATCTCGGGCTTGACGTCGGCCACGATCGTCGGCGCATAGATCGAGCCCCGCCGCTGCCCCCCCGTGAGGAGCCGGGCGCCGCTCCCGACCGCCTCGCGCACCCACTCGTCCACGCGGACGGCGTCCGTCTCGCGGATCATGGGCCCCATCTTCACCTTCTCGTCGAGCTGGCTGCCCGTGGTGATCGCCTCGACTTTGGGCTTGAGCGCCGAGAGGAAGTCCGAGTAGACCTTGCCGGCGGTCAGAACCCGTTGGGTCGAGATGCAGACCTGGCCCGCGTTCGCATAGCCGGTCGCGACGACCGCCTCCGCCACCTTGTTGAGATCGGCGTCCGGCATCACGATGAGCGGAGAGTTCGAGCCGAGTTCCATCGTGACCTTCTTGAGCCCGGCAACCTTGCAGATGCGCTCGCCGACGTCGCGGCTGCCGGTGAACGTGATCTTCCGGACGCGCGGGTCGGCGCACAGGAGGTCGCCGATTTCCCCACCGGAGCCGGTGAGGCACTGGATTCCCTCCGGCGGGAGCCCCGCCTCGAGGAGGATCTCCGTCAGCTTGAGGGCCGAGAGCGGCGTGTCGGTCGCCGGCTTGATGATGACCGCGTTGCCGCCGGCGATCGCGGGACCGACCTTGTGGCAGACGAGGTTGAGCGGGAAGTTGAACGGGCTGATCGCCACCACGACGCCGCACGGGACGCGCAGGGTGAAGGCGAGGCGCCCCGCCGCCCCGGGGGCCCCGTCCAGCGGCACCGTTTCCCCGTGGAGCCGCTTGGCCTCCTCGGCGGACAGGGTGATCGTCTCGATGGCGCGGTTGGCCTCCAGCCGGCCCTCGGCGATGATCTTGCCCTCCTCCGTCGAGATGGTTCGGCCGAGCTCCTCCTGGCGTGCGGCCATGATCTGGGCCGCCTTGTGCAGAACCTTGGAGCGGTCATAGCCGGAGAGCTTCGCCATCACCTTCGCTCCGCGCGCGGCGCTCTCCAGCGCGCGCTCCACGTCGCCGCGGTCGGCGCGAGGGATGGTGTCAATGACGCTGCGGTCGTACGGGTTCTCGACGGGGATCGTCTGAGGCTTGTCGATCCACTGCCCGGCCACATACATGCGCATGTCGGAGGTCCTCCTCGCGAGGTGAAGTCAGGTCAACCCTGGGATCAGGACTTGATTATCGCCCCGGATCGCGGCCGCCGCAAGGCGGCCGCGGCGCCGGCCGGCCGGGGCGGCCGGTCAGGCCTTGGCGCCGAGCCAGCCGGCGCTCACCTCCGCCCCGCGCGCACGACCTCCAGCACCTCGAGCACCGCGTCGTGGATGAGGCCGTTCGAGGCGAGAGCGCCGGGCCCCTCGAGGGCCCACGGGCCGCCGCGCACGTTCGTGAGCCGCCCGCCCGCCTCCAGGACCATGAGGCCGCCGGCCGCCATGTCCCACGGACCGAGCGAGAGCTCCCAGAAGCCGTCGAAGCGGCCGGCGGCGACATAGCAGAGGTCGAGCACTGCCGAGCCGAGCCGGCGGACCGCGTGGCAGCGCAGCGACAGGGCGGCGTACTCCGGGAGGTTCGTCGCGGTCGTCGTCCGGATGTCATAGGGGAAGCCCGTCGCCAGGAGACTCTCTCCAAGAGCCGCGGTGTCGGAGACGCCGATCGGCTCCCCGTTCAGCGTCGCTCCCACGCCGCGCTGCGCGACGAACAGCTCGTCGAGGTTCGGGTCGTAGGCGACCCCCAGCTCGCTCTGGCCGGCGCGCTCGAGGGCGATCGAGACCGAGAAGACCGGCGCCCCGTGCGCGTAGTTCGTCGTGCCGTCGAGGGGGTCGATGAGCCAGCGGTACTCGGACGCTCCCGGTCGGGCCCCTCCTTCTTCGCCGAGGATCGCATGGTCCGGGAAGGCCGGCAGCAGCCGCTCGACGATGAGGGCCTCCGAGCGGCGGTCCATCTCCGTGACCAGGTTGGTCGGGCTGCCCTTGTAGCTGATGCGACGCGCGCCGCCCAGCGCCTCGCGCAGGAGCTTCCCCGCGCTGCGCGCGGCGTCGACAGCGATCGGCAGGAACGGGCTCACACGGCGGAGCCTACCACAAGCCCCACCCTGCGTCGAGCGTCGGGGGTCCCGCGACCGTCGGCACCGTGCGGAGCGTGCCTTGACCCTCCGCGGGATGGGGTGTTATAAGGCGACGATGGCGAAGCGCGACGGGAAGAGCACGGGGGCCGAACCGGCGCGCGCCCGACCGGCCGACCGACCGATCCTCGTGGTCACGGGGAGCATCGGGCGGAACACGCCGGCACCGGGCGGCTGGGGGTACGTGGTCTGCTACCCGTCCGGGCAGGAGGCCGAGGGCGGCGGCACGGCCGCCGAGACGACCGGACACCGCATGGCGCTGACTGCGGTGATTCGGGCACTCGAGCGTCTCGGGTCCGCCGAGCCGGCCGCCGTGCGTGTGGTCACGTCGAGCCAGTACGCCGTGGACGTGGCCTCCGGCAAGGCCGAGCGGCGCGCGAACCCGGACCTCTGGGCGCAGCTC
>CAZDYT010000376.1:0-4620 GCA_964509395.1 uncultured bacterium | reverse complement strand
GAAGTAGTACCAGACCGTGTGCCGGTGGACCGGGACCTCCTTCTTCTTGGCCAGCGTCTCCAGCTCGGTCAGGCCGACGCGCTCGTCGAGCCAGGTCCAGAGCCGGCCGTGCGGCTTCGCGGGAACCGCCATCTCAGGCGCTCCGGCTCACCACGATCTGGTCGCCGCGAACGTTGACAGCGTAGGGGTCCAGGGGCCGGGGCGGCGGCCCGGCGATGTTCTTGCCGTTGAGGTCGTAGTGCCCGTTGTGGCAGGCGCACCAGATGTGGCTCAGGTCCGGCCGGTACTGGACCGTGCATTGCAGGTGCGTGCACACGGCGGAAAAGGCGCGCAGCTCGCCCGCCGGGGTCCGGATGAGAATGCCCGGCCGGCTGCCGAACTTGAAGATCTCTCCCGAATTCGGCTTCACGTCCTTCGGCGTGACCTTGAGGGTGACGGTCGCAGCCGTGGACTCGGTGACCGTCGGCGGGATCAGGTACCGCGCCACCGGGTAGAGCACCGAGAGCAGGAACGCCGCTGCGCTCGTGCCGAGGAACCAGTTGAGAAATCCTCTGCGAGTCGCCTCATGGTCCAGCACCCCTTCAGTCATCGCGGCCCCTCTCGTCGGATGATCCAGACCGTGCCTCGCGCCGGTCGAGCTGGCGGATCTTGAGCACGAGGCCCGCGATGAGCGCCAGGATGATCACGGAGGATACCGCCAGTCCCCTCCGGCGGAACTGGAGCTCGTCGAGGGCCTGCACGCCGCGCCCGTAGGCCTTCGCGGTGATCGCGAGGCCCGCCTCGACCTCCTTCTGGACCGGCTGCACCTTGAAGGTGTGCACGGCCGCGCGCGCCTTCACGAGGGCGTCCGTGGCCCCACGCAGGTCGAACTCCGCCTGGCTGACCTCCATCCCGGCACTCCGGGCCCGAAGCAGGACGGTCCGGGCCGTGTCGAACTCGCCGCCGAGCGAATCGAGCAGGTGCCGCATCTCGACGGCCGCCTGCCCTCCCTTGTCTCCGGCGGCGTGACACCCGGCGCACACGGCCTTGTCGCCGAGCCCGAGCATGGCGTCGGTCGCCGGCTTGATGTCGTGGTTGTCGTGGCAGGTCGCGCAGCCGGGCACCCCCATCTCGGCGAAGACCTTGGCGTGAACGCTCTTGGCGAAGGCCTCCGCATTGACCGTATGGCACTGCCCGCAGACGTTCCCGACCCAGGAGATGCCCGGTGGCGCCGCCCCGTGGTTGCCGTGGCAGTCGTTGCACGTGGGGGCGGAGAGGTCGCCCTTGGCCGACATCGTCTGCCAGTGGACGCTTTGCTGGTACTTCTGGAGCTGATCGGTTGAGATCCCGTAGGGCTCCATGTACTGCGGGTCGGCGTGGCAGCGGCCGCAGGTCTCCGCCACCCGGAGCGGGTGGACGCTCGACCTCGGATCCGCCGGCGGCTTGATCGAGTGGGCGGGATGGCAGCTCGCGCACGTCGCCACCTTCGGGTCCGCGAGCTGCCTGAGGCGCCGGCCGTGCACGGACGTCGAATACTCGGCCACCTGGTCCACGCGGAGCGCGGGGTTGTACTGCTTCATGAACCGCGCGTTCGAGTGGCAGCGCCCGCAGACCTGGACGATCTGCTGGCGCTCGGGCTTGCCGATGTACCCCTTGGCGGGGTCCATCGCTTCCATCCCGGCTGCCCCCGGGTCGCCGCCGTGACAGGCCGTGCAGCCGAACCCCTTGGCCGCGTGGATGTCCTCTTTCGCGAACGCCTTCGCGGGCTTCTCGAGTCGGTCATCGCCCGTCTCGAGGTGACACGTGACGCAGCTCTCGGCCGTTTGCTGGGCCTCCGCCGGCGCCGGCCAGGCCCAGAGCGTCAGCACGGCGAGCCACGGGAGCGCGACGAACCCCGCCACCCCCATCAGCGGGTCCGCCCCAGACTCTGGAGAAAGGCCGCCAGGTCCGCCATTTCAGCCGGACTCAACTGGGCCCACGCGACCTTCCGCCGCTCCGTGACGAACGAGTGGTTCCACAGCCCCGAGATGACGGTGGCGGCGGAGTCGAGGCCTTTCACCTTCGCAAGGTCGCTCGCGACGGTGCCGCCCGCGCCCGCCACCGAGTGGCAGCCGAGACACCCCTTGTCCGCCGCCAGTTCCCGCCCCTTGTTCGGATCACCCGGCTGGGCGAGGTACCGGACGGCGTAGAGGTAGGCGACGAGGTCGGCCATCTCCCGCGCCTGGAGCTGAGGCACGGCGATGTTCCTCGCCTTCATCTCCTTCATCATGGCCGGTGCTTTGTTCCACATGGCCGCCGCGAACTGCGTCAAGCTCCGATGGAGTTCCCGCTCGGCCAGGTCCGGACCCACGCGGCCGCCCTGCCCGCCTACGCTGTGACACTCGACGCAGCGCTTTTCCACGAAGAGCCGACGTCCTTCGTCCGCGCGCCCGGGTAGGACGTAGAGCGGCTCTTCGATCTGAGCCGGCGAGGCGGACTTGAGGTACGCGAGCAGGTCGCGCAGCTCGGAGTCTTGGAACGTGGGGCGCTCGATCCGCCTGGCGCGCATCGCCTCGGCCATCGCCGGGCCATGGTTCCACAGCTCGGCGGCGATCACGATGGGAGAGCCGAACTGCTTGAGGAAGTCGAGGTTCGGGCCGACGACCCCGCCGGTCCCGCCCACCTGGTGGCAGACGATGCACTTCTTCGCGGTGAAGAGCCGTCGGCCGGCCTGGACGTTGCCGGGGGGATCGAAGTAGTTGAGCGTGTAGAGGAACGCGATGAGGTCGGCGCTTTCCTGCGGCCCCAACCGGGGGCGGGGAATGCCGAGCTGCCGCATCCGCTCCGCCATCTTGGGCAGATGGTTCCACATCGCCGCGGCGAGATCGAAGAACGACCGGGGGCGCGGGAGGCGCCCGAGGTCCGGCCCGGCCTTGCCCCCGACGCCGTTGACGGCGTGACACCTGACACAGCCCTTCTCCCCGAAGACCCGCGAGCCGGCGAGCGGGTCCTGGGTCGGACTGAAGAGCGGCTGGGCGGAGCCTGGTCCGAGCGGAACGATGATCGCGAGGGCGAGGGCGACGACCGAGCACTTCGCAGCGCCCTTCATCCGCACCCTCCGGACACGAGACCAGGCAAGCGAGCGCTTCCGGGGCGGCGCCACGGAACGTCGCCCCGGCTATGCTACGTCGCTCGTCGCCACCGCGCAACCGCCGGGAGGCGGAGTGCCTCCCGGCGGTCGACTCGAGTTACTCCAACACCATCTTCAGCACGCCTGGGCTGTACGCGTGCCGCACCTGGGCGTTGTCGAAGACGGCCACGCCGAAGGCGTACGGCTTCTTCAGGTCGGTGAACTGCACGTCGAACTCGCTGCCGGTGGCGAGCTTGCGGGCCATCACGATCGTCCGCACGCCGCCCTTCCAGCCGGCCTTCGCCGCGATGTCGCCTCGGTCGCCGGTGAAGGGGGCCACGATGATGCCCGGCACCTCATCGCCGGCCTTGTACTTCGAGTCGTCGAACGGCTCCTTCTCCGCATCGAGGATCCAGTAGGGGGGCGCCGGCTTGTGTCCCGGGAGCGCGAACTTCGGTCCCTTCTTGTCGTCGCTCACGTTGTTCGCGTAGCCGCCCCCGGTCTTCGGATCGCTCTTGCGGCCGGCCTCGGGCGCCTTGTCCTTGTCGTACCGGGTGTTGTCCACGTACTGGTCGTCGACCTGCCCGACGGACCCGGTGCGCACGCTCTTCCAGTGCCAGATGTCGAGCCGCTCGCCGGGGTCCTTGGTGTACTTGTTGCCGAAGGGCTTCCCCTCGCCGGTGTGGCAGGCCGAGAGGCACCCCTTCTGCTCGAAGGCCGGCGAGCTGATGTTCCAGATCATCGCTAGCTTGTCCTCGTAGTAGAGGTTGTTGTCCCCTCCTTTGTCGTTGGGGTCCTTCAATGGCTTCCAGGAGCCATCGGCCTGCTTCTGCCACGGCTCGCGCCGGAGGCTCTCCGTCGGATCCTTGTACTCGACGAGGAAGTACACCATGTCCTCCGTGTGAACCGAGCGGAGGGTCACCTCCGTCGACCCCCCCGACAGGTTCTTGCCACCCAGGACCTTGACCGCCAGCGGCGGCGCCTGCTTCCAGGCGTTGCCCATGACCGGCTCCATCGGAGGCCCGGTGGCCACCTTTTTCGAAACCAGAACGTTCTTCTGCTGCGCCTCGGGCTGCCCGACGAAGAGCCCCAGGGCGAGCCCCGCGGCCAGCAGCAGCGCGGGGACTGTCCACTTCCAGAAGCCTCTCATGGCGGTCTCCTTTCGACCGTACCCACCCGGGGTGGGGTGATTGCCTCTACATGCCGTGACGCATCCCCATGGGCTGCATCAGCAGCACGATGCCGGCCAGGGTGAACAGCAGGGACAGCGCGGCCATCGGGATGAGGGCCTGGCTCGCGGCCCGGGCGTCCGGGTACACACGGAGCGCGAGCCGGTGCCCTGCCACCAGGGAGAGCACGAAAAAGCCGACGACGAACGTCATCTGCACGAGCCCGACGACCGGCTCGGGCGCGAGCGGAACGACCTCCCAGTCCGCGACGCCGAGGGAGAACGGGGTGTAGAGCGCGATCGCGCGCTGGTAGCAGGCCTTGCCTCGATCGGCGGCGCACACCGACCCGTCCCTGACGCGCAG
>CAZDYT010000375.1:1180-4624 GCA_964509395.1 uncultured bacterium | reverse complement strand
GAGCCTCGCTGACTGTCTCGCCATCGCGCGGACGGACTTTCCGAGCCGGACCTCGATGCAGGCGGCGCGGTTCCTCGCCGGCGATCGGCGTCTGTTCGCCAGGCTCCAGCGGACGCTGCGCAAGGAGGTCTACCGGAAGGACTACGCGGAGTTCCTCCGCCAGACGCTCGCGGAGCGCGAGGAGCGCTACCGGAAGCACGGCGGCTCGGTCTATGTCCAGGAGCCGAACGTCAAGGAGTCGGCCGGCGGGCTCCGGGACGTCCACACCGCGCTGTGGCTCGCGTTCACCAAGTTCGGCGCGCGGAGCCTCAAGGAGCTGGAAGAGAAGGGTCTTCTGACGCCGCGGGAGCGAGCAGCGACGGACGGGGCGCTCACGTTCCTCTGGCGGGTCCGCAACGAGCTGCACTTCCTCGCGGGAACCAAGCAGGACGTCCTCGAGCGCGACCTCCAGGCGCGGATCGCGAAGAGCTTCGGCTACGAGACCGACGAGGTGCGCCTGGACGTCGAGAAGTTCATGCGGGACTACTATCTCCATGCCCGAGCCATCCATCGGATCTCGGGCCGGCTCATCGCGCGATGCCAGGCGCGGCTGGCGGGCCGCGGCGTGGTCGGCCGCCGGGTGCGGCGCGCGGCGCTGGCCGACGGCCTCGTGGTCTACGACGGGCGGCTCCACCTGGCGGAGCCAGGCGCGCTCCAGAAGGACCCGGCCCGGATTCTGCGCGTGTTCTGGCATGCGCAGCAGCTCGGGTGCGAGCTGGGCGCGGACCTCGAGCGTGCCGTGGAGGATACGGCGCCTCTGCTGGAGGACGAGGCGCGGCGAGCGTCCCCCGAGCTGCGCTCGGTCTTCCTCTCGATCCTCCGGTCGTGGGGACGCGTGGCCACGACCCTCCGGCGGATGCACGACACGGGGGTTCTCGGAGCCTACCTGCCGGAGTTCGGCGCCCTCACGTGCCTCGTCCAGTACGACCAATACCACCGGTACACGGTGGACCAGCACTCCCTCCTCGCGGTCGAGGCGCTGGAGGGACTGGCGCCGGGCCAGGGCCTCGACTCGGACGAGCTCTCGCAGCTCATTGCCGGGTTGGAACGGCCCGAGCTCCTCATGATGGGCGTGCTCCTCCACGACGTCGGGAAGGCGCTCGGCTCCGGGCACGCCGCGAAGGGCGTTCCGCTGATCAAGGCACTGGCGCGCCGGCTGAACCTGGATCCCGAGGACGCGGCGACCGTCGAGTTCCTCGTCGAGCACCACCTCCTCTTCGCCCACGTGGCGGAGCGGCGCGACATCGAGGACCCGAAGACGGTGGAGCGGCTGGCGTCCGTCGTGCGCTTCCCGGCCTGGCTCACGATGCTCTACCTGCTCACCCGGGCGGACGTCCGCGCGGTGGGCCCCGGGGTGTGGAACGCCTGGCGGGGCGCCCTCCTGGGCGAGCTCTTCGTCCGCACCCGCACGCGGCTGGCCGGCCGGCGTCCGAAGCCGCCGCGCCGGGCGGCTGTCGCGCTGCGGATCGTGCAGGCCCTCGCGGATCCGACGTACGCGAGCGCGGCGGCGGCTCACCTCCAGGCGATGTCCGACCGGTACGTCCGGACGACGTCTCCGCAGCGCATGGCCGCCCATCTCCGGCTGATCGACCGGCTGCGTGAGGAGCCCGTCGCGACGGAGCTGTTCCACTACCGCGACGTCGGCGCCTCGGATCTGGTCGTCGTGACGCGGGACGCGCGAGGCCTCTTCGCCCTGATCGCGGGGACGTTGGCCGCGCACGGCGCCAACATCCTGTCGGCGGAGATCGAGACGCGGGCCGACGGGATTGCGGTGGACACCTTTCACGTCAACGAGGCGGGCGGTGAGGCGATCCTCGACGAGAGCCGGTGGGAGGCCGTCACGAACGACCTGCGCCGGACGCTCTCGGGCGCCGAGTCTGTCGAGAGCCTCTTCGCACGGCGACGGCGGAGCGTCTCGGCCTCCCCGGGTGACGGGCGCCCCGTCCAGGTCACGGTCGACAACTCGGTCTCCGATACTCATACCGTCGTCGAGGTGAAGGCGCCGGACCGCGTGGGGCTGCTCTACCTCATCACGCGCGCGCTCGCCCAGGAAGGGCTCAACATCGCGACGGCGAAGATCGCCACGGAGCGCGACCAAGCGTTCGATGCCTTCTACGTGACCGACGCGGCGCGCCGCAAGGTCGAGGCGCCGGCGCGCATCGCGACGCTGCGGGGCGCCATCGTCCGCGCGCTCGATGGGGAGGACGCTCCCCGTGCTGGGACGGTATAAAGAGCGCGTTGCCAGGGTCGCCGACCCGGTCGCCCGCATCCTCCTCGGGGCCCGGGTCCGCCCGAACCAGCTCACGGTCCTCGGGCTCTTCTGCTCGGGGATGGCGGCGGTCGCCTTTGCCACCGACCGTCAGCGCTGGGGCGGGCTCCTGCTCGCCCTGGCGGGCACCCTGGACATCCTGGACGGCTCGCTCGCGCGGGTCTCCGGCCAGGTGTCCCCCTTCGGGGCGTTTCTGGATTCGGTGCTCGACCGCTACTCGGACATGCTCGTGCTGGCGGGCCTGGTTGTCTTCTTCATGCGATTCGGCCGGCTCCCGGAGGGGATCGCCGCGCTCGCGGCGCTCGTGGGCACCGTGATGGTGAGCTACACGCGGGCCCGCGCGGAGTCCGTCGGGGTGGAGTGCCGCGTGGGCCTCATGGAGCGCGGCGAGCGCCTCCTGACGCTGATCGCGGGGGCCCTTCTGGACCTTCTGGTCCCCGCCGTCTGGGTCGTGGCCGTCGGCGCCAACGTCACCGCGATCCACCGCATCCTGCACACCTGGCGGGCCACGCGGGGGGTCTATCGATAGTTCTGCCGGAGGCGGGGGTCGCCCCCCTCCGGACCTCCGTGTGCCGGGCCGGGTACCCGCGAGGCGGGTGCGCGCTCGGGATGCTCCGGCTGGGAGCGCGCGGGCCGTCCGGCCGCTATGGGGTTTTCCGGGGGGCTGCTAGACTAGGGGCCATGGTGACCCTCCGCACTGCGCTCCCGATCGCGCCGTTCGTTGCTGTGATCCTCGCAGGAGGGCCGGCCTCGGGTGGTGCGAACGCGAAGGAGCTCGATGCCGGGCTCGGCCAGTACCGGGACGGCCACGCGGCGCTCGCGGCCGGGGAGTTCGACCTGGCCCTGGCACGCTTCGAGAGCGGGCCGCCGGCGGCGATCCTGGCGGACTACGCCGCGTTCTTCGCCGCCGAGGCCCTGCTGCGAGCCGGCGACGAGCCCGCCGCCCTTGAGCGCTTCCGGAAGTTCGTCGACGGCTTCCCGGACTCGACGCTCGTGCCGCAGGCCCTGCTGGCCCTGACGGACACGAGCTTCCGGCTCGGCCGCTGGGCGGAAGCGGAACGGGAGGCGCGGCGGTTCCTCGCGCGGTCGCCGAACCACCCCGAGGCCGCCCGCATCCTCGTCCGCCTCGCGGAGGC
>CAZDYT010000375.1:0-1170 GCA_964509395.1 uncultured bacterium | reverse complement strand
CCCGGGCCGCGCGGGGTCTCATCGCGGAGGCGATCGCGGACCTCCGGCGCCGGTGGGTCGAGGCTCCGGCTTCCCCCTGGGGCGAGGCGGCGCGCGAGATCATGGAGAGCCTCGCGGCGTTCCACGGCGTCAGCATCGCGCCCCTTAGCGCCGACGAGCGGCTCCTCCAGGCCCAGCGCTTCGCGGACGCGAGCGACTTCGGGGCGGCGGGCCGCGTGCTCGAAGAGTTGCTGGGGCAAGGCCCCGAGATGGTCCTCCGGCACCGCGTCCTCGTGCAGCTCGCGCCCGTGCTCGGCCGACTCCAACGCGGCCCCGAGGGGATCGCGCTCCTCCAGGCCGCGCTGGCCGAGCCACCGAGCGCGTGGCGGGCGTCGCTCCTCTACGAGCTGGCGCGGCTCTACCGACGGACCAATCAACCGGGGGAGGCCGTGGCAGCGTTCGAGCGGCTCCTCGCCGAGCACCCGGACGCGCCGGGGATCCCCGACGCCTGGCTCGCGCTCGCCCGGACGAAGGTGGAGCTGGGGGAGACCGACGCGGCCAGCGCGAGCCTCGGGGCGCTCGTCAAGGCGCATCCGGACAGCGCGGCGGCGGCCTCTGCGCAGTGGGAGCTGGCCTGGTTTCAGTACCGCGCGGGCCGATGGCGCGACGCGGCGCGGGCCTTTCGGCGGCTTTCCGCCGCGGCCCCGTCCTTCCGGCTGGCGGGGCTCTACTGGGCGGCGCGCGCGCTCGACGCCGGAGGGGACAGGGCGGGCGCGGCGGCGCTCTACCGGGAGATCGTGAGCCGGGGGCCGCACACCTACTACGGGATCCTCGCCGGGCGTCGTGTCCGGGGTCCGCGCCCCGCGCCCGTTGCCGCGCCGGTCCGGCTTCCGCCGGATCCCATCGCGCTCCTCGAGCCGGAGCGGCACTTCCAGAAGAGCCGCGCGCTCTGGCGCCTCGGGTTCGAGGGGCACGCGTTCGCCGAGCTGGAGGCGCTCGGCCGCGACGCCGTCATCGAGCCGGATCGGGCCTTCGGCCTGGGCGTCGCGTTCGCGCAGATCGGGGAAGTCGGCCGGAGCCTCCGCTACCTGCGCCGAGTCTTCGGCACGGCTGCGGAGGCGGGCGCCCCGGGGCTCGGTGCCGAGTTCTGGCGGCTCCTCTACCCGTTCGGGTACGCCGACCTGGTCAGGG
>CAZDYT010000374.1:0-4643 GCA_964509395.1 uncultured bacterium | reverse complement strand
CACCGCGCGGCACCACACCTTCTTCGAGATGCTGGGGAACTTCTCCTTCGGCGACTACTTCAAGGCCGAGGCGGTCGCCTACGCCTGGGAGTTTCTGACGAAGGAGCTCGGCCTGCCCCGCGAGCGCCTCTGGGCGACGGTCTACACCGACGACGACGAGGCCTTCGGGCTCTGGCAGGCCGTCGCGGGCCTGCCGGCCGAAAAGGTCCTCCGGCTCGGCGAGAAGGACAACTTCTGGGCGATGGGCGACACCGGCCCCTGCGGGCCCTGCTCCGAGGTCCACTACCACCAGGGCGACCACCCCCCGTGCGCGGAGGAGGCGGCCGGGCGCCCGTGCCTCGGCCCCGCGTGCGAGTGCGACCGCTGGCTCGAGATCTGGAACCTGGTCTTCATGCAGTTCGACCGGAACGCGGAAGGGCGGCTCGCCCCGCTCCCCAAGCCCTCGATCGACACCGGCATGGGGCTCGAGCGGATCGCCGCGATCGTCCAGGGAGTCGGCTCGAACTTCCAGACGGACCTCCTCCAGCCGCTCATCGCCCAGGTCGAGCGCCTGGCCCAGAAGCGGTACGGCGAGCGCGAGGCCGACGACATCTCGATGCGCGTGATCGCCGACCACGCGCGCGCGGCGGCCTTCCTCGTCTCCGACCGCGTGATGCCGTCCAACGAGTGGCGCGGCTACGTCCTTCGCCGGATCATGCGGCGGGCCATGCGCCACGGGCGGCTCCTCGGCCTCATGGAGCCGTTCCTCTGGGAGGTGACGGGGACGGTCGCCGAGCTGATGGGCGGGGGCTATCCGGAGCTCGTCGAGCAGCGGGCGCTCGTCGGCGAGATCGTCCGGCTCGAGGAGGAGCGCTTCGCCGAGACGCTCGACCGCGGCCTCGAGAAGATCGAGGAGGAGCTCCGCGCGGAGGCGACGTGGCCGGTGGTCACTCTCGCGGGCGCCGAGCGCCGGCGGGTGCCGGGGCGCGTCCTCTTCACCCTCTACGACACCTACGGCTTCCCGGTGGACCTCGCGCAGGAGGTCCTTCAGGAGCGCGGTTTTGCCGTCACGCCGGCGACCGAGGCCGAGTACGAGGCGGAAATGGCCGCCCAGCGCGAGCGCGCCCGCGCCGGGGCGACGTTCGGCGCCGCCGCGGACGAGAGCGCGGCGCTCTACCAGGCTCTCTCGGGCGAGCTCGGGCCGATCGAGTTCCTCGGCTACGAGGCCCTCGCCGCGCCGGCGCGGATCCGCGTCATGGTGCGGGACGGGCGCCGGCGCCGGGAGGCCGTGGCCGGCGACGAGGTCGAGGTGATCCTGGACCGGACGCCCTGCTACGCCGAGTCCGGCGGCCAGATCGGCGACACGGGCCAGCTCACCGGCCGGCAAGGCCAGGGGCACATCCTCGACACCTATTTCCGGGGCGCGGGGCTCATCGTCCACCGGGTCCGCATCGGGCAGGGGGGTTTCCGGGAGGGGGAGGACGTGGCGGTCGCCGTGGAGTCGCCGCGCCGCCAGGGTCTCCGGCTCCACCACACGGGCACGCACCTCCTCCACGCGGCGCTCCGGCGGGTGCTCGGGACCCACGTGACGCAGGCGGGCTCCCTCGTCGCCCCGGACCGGCTCCGCTTCGACTTCACCCACCCGAGCCAGGTGAAGGACCGCGACCTCGAGCGGGTCGAGGACCTGATCAACGAGAAGGTGCGCGACAACGTGACGGTGGACCCGTTCTGGACCGACCTCGACGAGGCGCTCCGGATGGGTGCCCTGGCCCTCTTCGGGGAGAAGTACGGGCGGCGCGTCCGGGTCGTCAGGATCGGCGACTTCTCGACGGAGCTCTGCGGCGGCACCCACCTCGACGCCACCGGGCAGGTCGGGCTCTTCAAGCTGACGGCCGAGACGGCCATCGCCGCCGGTGTCCGGCGCGTCGAGGCGGTCACCGGCCCCGCCGCCCTCCGCCACATCGGCCAGGAGGAGGCCGCGCTCCGCGAGGCGGCCGACCTCCTCAGGATCTCGCCGCTCGAGGTGCCGCGGCGGCTCGGGAAGCTTCTGGAGGAGCAGCGGGCGCTCGAGAAGCAGCTCGGCGAGCTGGAGGCGCGCCTGGCGAAGAGCCGTGCCCAGGATCTGGTTGGGGGCGCGCGGCGGATCGGCGACGTGGCCGTCGTGGCGGCGCGCCTCGACGGGCTCGACGCGGAGGGCCTCCGCACGGTCGCGGACTCGGTGCGGGAGCGACTCGGCTCCGGCGTGGTCTGCCTGGGGAGTGTGACCAACGGGAAGGTGAGCCTCGTCGGCGCGGTGACGAAGGACCTCACCCAGCGCTTCCATGCCGGGAAGCTGGTCCAGCGGCTCGCCAAGGCGGTGGACGGCGGGGGTGGGGGCCGGCCGGACCTCGCCCAGGCCGGCGGGAAGAACCCGGTGGCGCTGGACGCCGCGCTGGCCTCGGTCTACGACTGGGTCGCCCGCGGCGGGGAGGCCTGACGGCATGCGCCGAATCCTCGGCGTCGCCCTCGCCGGGCTCCTCCTGGTCGGCTGCGCCGCGGCGCGGGTCGTGCCGGTGCCCGCCGCCGGCGTCACCCTCGACGCGCGCCAGCGGAGCGCGAGCCTCGAAGCGGAGGGCGTCCAGCTCGTCGTCCGCCCGTCCGTCTGGCGCGGGAGCCCCTCGTACCTGCCGAGCTACGTCACGCCCTTCCACCTCGGGCTCGCCAATGGGAGCCCCTGGCCGCTCCGCTACGACTACGGCGACCTGCGGCTCTTCGACGAAGCGCGGTTCCAGTACACGGCGTTGCCCCCGGCGGAGGTCGGTCGGCTCTTGCGGTGGAGCCGCGGGGAGGCCGGCATCCTCGTGGCCGCGGCGGGGAGCGTCTCGGCACCGATTCACTGGCGCCACCGGCCCTTGTTCTGGGATCCGTGGTGGTGGGACCCCTGGTGGTGGGGTCCGCCGTCCTCCTCTCCGTACTCCCCGCCGCCGAGCGTGGGCGACGTGATCACCCGGGCGCTCCCCATGGGGACGCTCCAGGCGGGCGCCCGGACGGAGGGCTTCGTCTATTTCCCCCTCTTGCGACGCGAGGCGAGCCGGCTCACCTTCGAGTTTCACTACCGCCTCGGGGATGCCCCGCGCGTGCTGATCCTGCCGTTCGCGGTCGATCGGGCGGCCACCAGCAGCGGTCCGGCGCGCTCGTAGGTGGACTTCGCGCGCTTCGCCGCGATCATTCTCGACCCCGGGATCCCGCCGCTCCTGATCTACGCGGTCCTTTTCCTGAGCTGCATTCTGGAGAGCTTCTTCCCTCCTTGGCCGACCGACCTCATCGCCGCCTACGCCGGCTTCCTCGCCGGGCGCGGGCTCGTGGCCCCGGGCCTGGTCTTCGCGACCGCCGTGCTGGGGACCCAGATCGGCGTCGTGGCCGTCTTCTGGATCAGCCGTCGCTGGGGCCGGGCTCTCCTGTTCGGGCCGATGGGGCGGTACGTTCCGAGGAGTCAGCTCGTGAAGCTCGAGGTGTGGTTCATCCGCTACGGAGTGCCGGCCATCGTGGTCTCGCGCTTCTTCCCCGGGATCCGAGCCCTGGTGATGCCCGCCGCCGGCCTCGCGGATTTCACCGTGTGGAAGGTGTGGGTGTTCGCCGGCCTCTCCGTGCTGGTCTGGAACGCGTCCGTCGTGGGAGTGGGGTGGCTCGCGGGGACCCACCTGGAGTGGGCGACGCAGGTCCTCGGGCGCTACAACGCCGTGGCTGGTGGGGTCGTCGCGCTCCTCCTCCTCGCCTTCGGGCTTCGCGTGGCCTACCTGCGCCTTCGACGGTAGCGCCAGCCTCGCGGGTTCAGCTGGCTGGGCGGAGCTGGTAGGCGAGGAAGCGCGCACGCGGTCGGACTCCACCTCGTCCCCAGGGGGCAGGCAGGCTCGAGCGTTGCGCCCCACTCGCCGATTAGTCGTCGAGTACCTCGAGGAGAAGGCCCTTCAGGTAGCGCGTCTCGGGGACCGTCAGCCGGACCGGGTGGTCCTGGGCCTGCGTGTAGATCTCGGTGGTCGCCGTATCATTAAAAAAAAAACCGGAAACCGCGCGGCAGACCACATCGAAGAGCGCCGGGCTAACGTGATGGGAGGACGAGAAGGTGGCCAGGAAGCCCCCGGGCCTGAGGCAGGCGAGGGCCCGCAGGTTGATCTCCCTGTAGCCCCGCACCGCTGCCTCGACCGCCGTCTTCCGCCGCGTGAACGAGGGGGGGTCGAGGATGACGAGGTCGAACCGCGGGCCCTCCCGCTCGAGATTCCGCAACGCGTCGAAGGCATTGGCTTCGAGGACCTCGAAGCGGCCACTGCCCCCGTTGGCCTCGGCGTGGGCCCGTGCCCGCGCGCAGGCCTCCGGGGAGGCCTCCAGCGCGAGGACGCGGGCAGCGCCGCGGCGGAGGGCCCAGCAGCCGAAGGCGCCGGTGTAGCCGAAGGCATCCAGGACCTCTCGCCCCGCCGCGAGCGCGCTCACGGCGGCGCGGTTCTCCCGCTGGTCGAGGTAGAAGCCGGTCTTGTGCCCGGCGACGAGATCGACCCGGAAGCGGCAGGGGCCCTCCCGGATCTCCACCTCCGTCGGCGTGTCGGTGCCGCCGATGAGCCACCCCGACGCGCCCTCGAGCCCCTCGATGGCTGCCGCGGCCGGATCCGCCCGCCGGTAGACGGCGCGGG
>CAZDYT010000373.1:0-4652 GCA_964509395.1 uncultured bacterium | reverse complement strand
CGGGCTCGGGGGGCGTGCTCGTGTCCGAGGTGGAGGACGGCAGTCCCGCGGACCGCGCCGGCATCCGCCAGGGCGATGTGATCCTCGAGGTCAACCGTCGCCGCGTCCGGGATGTTCAGTCGTTCGAGGAGGGGCTCGGCCGGGCCGACCAGGACGCCCTGCTTTTCGTCCAGCGCGACGGCCGCTCGCAGTATCTCGTGATGAAGTCCGAGTCTCGCTGAGGCTCCTCTCTCCCGGCCCCGTGGGATGGGGCTGGAGGAGGCGGTGTGCCCCTACCCCGGCCCTCTCCCCCGGTGAGGGAACGGCCGAAGGGCCCAGCTCCGGAAGAGCTCGTAGGCGGCGGTCCACAATTTGACGAGTTCCCACGCCTGCCGTGCGACGGCGGGCGCGCGGCCTTCGACGTGGACCAGGAGGTCGCCCAGGAGAATGAGGCGTGTCCGCGCCGGGTCGGCCGCCGCGGTCAGCCGCAGGCTCTCCGTGAAGGGGACGGCCGGGTCGCCGCGCCCGTGCACGAGGAGGAGGCGTCCCGGAAGGCGTCGCACGTAGCGCGCCGGGGAGAGCGCGTCGAGGAGCGCTTGCGTCTCGGGCGGCAGGGTGGCGAGGAGCGCGTCCACGCGCGCGGGGTCCCGGTTCGTCACCACCGCGAGCATCGCGCGCGCTTCGGGTACGGCCCAAGGTGGCAGCGGGAGCCCGGCCAGCCCCGCCTCCACCGCCGCGCGCTCCGCCGGGTCGCGAACGAGGTCGAGGTTCAGGGCCAGAAAGGCCCGGGCCAGTCCGGGATCGAAGCGCGCCTGGCCCGAGATCCCGCCGAAGGCGTAGCGGCCGGTGGTGAAGTAGCGGACCAGTTCCCGCGCCTCGGCGTATCCCCCGAAGCTCACGGCCAGTCGCACGCGGGCGGCCTTCGGGTCGGCCGCGGCCGCGAGCGCCGGCTGCACCCCGACGCTGATGCCGACGACCGCGAGGGTCTCGCGGTCGATCTCGGGGTCGGCGGCGAGCCGGGCGAGCGCCGCCTCCACGACGGCTGTGTCCGCCGGCCGGAGGCGCTGAGCCCGGAGCTCCGGCAGATCGGGGACCAGAACGGCGAGGCCCCCGCGGGCCAGGAGCCCCGCCGCCCAGACGAGGCGCGGGTCGTCCTTCCCCTCCGCCGTCAGCCCGTGGACCAGGACGACACCGGGGTGGGGCGGGCGGCCGGGCGGGCGCCAGAGCGTCGCGGTCACGCCGGGTCCGAGCGCCAGGGGCGTAGCCGCCGGGGGGCGTGTCCGCGCCGACAGCCACGGACGCCGCCCCTCGGTCAGGAACTCGACCAGGAAGCGGAGCGCTGTGCTCCCGGTCGCGACGCGGAGACCGAGCGGCAGCGCAAGAACGAGGACGGCGAGGCAGGCCGTCCAACCCGCGAGGAGCCGCCCCACCGGTCGGGAGCGTGTCGCAGCGAGCCAGCCGGCCACCCCACCATGATACCGCCGCCGTGTCCTCAGCGGCCGCGGCCCGGCGGCGCGCGTGTGAAGCCCGATCCGGACTGGCGCGGGTCGGAGGAAGATCCATGGCTCGAGACACCGTGATCGCGTTCATCGGCGTGCCGTTCGACGGCGCCGCGACGCTCGGGTGGCCGGGGGCGCGGTACGCGCCCGCCGAGGTGCGCCGGCACCTCGGCTGGATGCGCATGCGGGCGCAAGACGGAGCCCTCTACTGGGTCGACGAGGACCGGATCGTGGCGTTCGACCCGGCGCAGCTCGTCGACGCGGGGGACGTGGCCGTCGTCCCGCACGACCTGATGGCGACCCTGGACGCGACGCGAGCGACGACGCGCGAGGTGGCCGCGTCGGGACGCCTGCCGGTCGTCGTGGGCGGCGATGACTCGATCCTCTTCCCCGCGGTCGCCGGATTCCACGACGCCGTGACGGGGACAGTCGCCGTGGTCCACTTCGACGCCCACCTCGACCTGCTCGACGAGTCGCCGGCCCAGGGCCGCTACAGCCAGTCGAGCGGGATGCGTCGGGCGCTCGAGCTGTCGCGCGTCGTGGCCCGGCAGTCGGTCCAGGTGGGGACGCGGAACTTCAACTTCCCGTCTTCCAAGCGGTTCATCGACGAGGTCGGCCTCACCGAGTTGCCGGCCAAGGCCGTCCTCCGCCGGGGCGTGGCGTGGACGCTCGAGCGGATTCGGCAGGTGGTGGTGGGAGCGGACCACCTCTTCGTGTCGGTCGACATGGACGTGCTCGACCCGAGCCATGCGCCGGGCGTGGGCTGGCACGAGCCCGGGGGCCTGACGAGCCGCGAGCTGATCGACCTCGTGGTGAGCCTCGCGCCGGAGACCGGAGGCTTCGCGCTCAACGAGGTCAACCCGATGACCGACCATCGGGCGCAGACGAGCATCCTCGCCGCGAACCTGATCTTCCAGTTTGCCGTCGCCGCGACCGGCCGTCCCTGACCCGGCCGGCCGAGGAAGGAGGCGGGGGACCGTGACGTCGCGCGCTCTGACAGTCCGCGCAACTGTCTGGGGGGAGGTTCGGAAGGGGGGCAACGCCCCCCTCCGAGAATCACTTGCGGTTAACGCACTTGACGAGGTGCCATCCGCGGAGCAAATTCACACGGCGGGTGACCTCGGGCGTCAGGCCTACGGTCTCGAGCAGCGGCGTCAACGCCAGGTTCGTCTTCCAGCCGAGGTGGGCGCACACGGGCGCGAGCGCATCCTCGATCCCGCGCATGATGGGGTTCTTGCTGCGGAAGTGGTTCAGGATGACGATGGCGCCCCCCGGCTTCGTCACCCGCTGCATCTCGCGCAACACCGCGACCGGATCGGGCACCGCGCTGATGACGTACGTCGCGAGCGTGGTCTCGAACTCGCCATCGCCGAAGTCCATCGCGGACGCGTCCATGACCTTGAGGGTCACCTTGCTCATCCGCAGGGACTCCACCTTCTCCTCGGCTTTCCGGAGCATGCCCTCGGAGAGGTCGACGCCGACCAGGTCGATGTCCCGCGGATAGAAGGGGAGATTCAAACCCGTCCCGATCCCGACCTCGAGGACCCGGCCGCTCGCCCGGTAACCCAGCAGCCGCACCGCGGCGATGCGACCGGGCTCGAAGATCTTCTTGAACAGAAAATCGTAGATCGGGGAGTAGAAATCGTAGGCCCGCCTGACCTGCCGCTCCTCCAGAGAGACGTCCAAGTCGTGTTCTCCTTTCGCGTCGTTCAGGAGGCCCAGAGGCTCACGTAGTTCTAGCACGGCTGTCCCCGGCCTGCCAAGCGTCGATTTTCCGGCGGGACCGATTCGGTCACTGGAGGAAGCGGAGCAGGAGGGTTGCGAGCCCCAGAAAGGAGAGAAACCCCGTGCAGTCCGTGAAGGTGGTGACGATGACCCCGGTTGCGATGGCTGGATCGGTGCGCAGGAGCTTGAGGACGACGGGGATCAGGGTCCCCGTCAGGGCCGCCACCAGCATGTTGGTGATCATCGCCAGCCCGAGGATCAGCCCGAGCATCGCGTTGCCCTTCCACAGGTAGGCGATCCCGCCCGCCACGAGGCCGGTCCCGGCGCCGTTGACCAGCCCGATCAGGGCCTCGCGCGCGAGCACCTTGCGGGTATTGGCCAGCGTGAGGTCCCCCAGCGCGATCGCGCGGACGATGACCGTGAAGGTCTGGATCCCGGCGTTCCCCCCCATGCCCGCCACGATCGGCATGAAGACGGCGAGCACGGCCAGCTCGCGGATCGCCGGCTCGAACAGGCCGACGACGGTCGCGGCCAGGATCGCGGTAGGGAGGTTCACGAGGAGCCAAAAGAGGCGGCGGCGCACGACCTTGGCCGGCGGGTCGAAGACCGTCTCGTCGGCCGGGACACCCGCGAGCCGATGGATGTCTTCCGTGGCCTCCTCGTGGATGACGTCGATGACGTCGTCGACGGTGATCGTCCCGATGAGACGGTTGTCTCGGCGGACCACGGGCACCGCCAGCAGGTGGTGCTTCGTGACGAGCCGCGCCACCTCCTCCTGGTCCGTGTCGGCGCTGACGCTGATGACGTCCGGACGCCGGATCGCGTGGACCGGCGTTGCGGGATCCGCGGTGATCAGTCGACGCAGGGGGACGACGCCGACCAGGTGGTCGTGGTGGTCGACGACGTAGACGTAGAACACGCCTTCCTTCGTGACGGCCTTGCGGACGTGATCGAGCGCCTGCCCGACGGTCATGTCCTCGTGGACGGCCACGAACTCGGGCGTCATGATGCCGCCCGCGGTGGACTCGCCGTACTGGAGGAGCTCCTGGATCTCCTCGGACTCCTCCTCCTTCATCCGCTCGAGGATCTGCTCCGCCTGGTCCTCGGGGAGGGTCTCGACGACGTCGGTAGCCTCGTCCGGGGGCATGCGATCCAGGATCTCGGAGACCTCGCCCTGGTCGAGCGCCTGGACGAGCGCCCGCAGGCTCTCGTCGTCCGTCTCGGAGAGCACGGCGCCCGCCTGATCCCGGGAGAGGTGCCGGACGAGCGTGACCTGATCGGCGATCGGGAGCTCGCGGAGCACGGTGACGATGTCGGCCGGGTGGACTGCCGCGAGTCGCTCGCGCAGGCGCCCGGCGTCGTGCTCCTCGAGGAGCCTTCGCAGCTCTTCCAGGAGGCGGGCGGACTCTTCGACTTCCATGGCCATGGCTACGGCTCGGGCCGGGCAGG
>CAZDYT010000372.1:0-4656 GCA_964509395.1 uncultured bacterium | reverse complement strand
GCCCGATCCGCGCAACCCGATTTTTCCGGCCCGATTTGCGGGTTGGACCACTAGGCAGTCGGCGATCATCCGCCGATATCGCGGCTCGAAGACGTGGAGAGGGAGCACGGTTTCCGGAAAAAAGACGACGTCGGGAAGCGGGAAGATGGGGATCTGGAGCTCGGCCACTCGCCGGGCCTACCCGAGCCGGACGCTCAGCGGATCGTCGACCTCGGGGCCGGACCGAGAACCGGGCAGATCAGGGACGCAGGCGAGGACCCGAGCCTGAAGGGCTCGGGTGGGACGCAGAGATGCGACGGTGCCCCGCACGGCACGGATCAGCTGATGGTGGGGAGCTTCAGCTCCGAGAGCCCCGACAGGCAAGCCGTCACTGCCCGCGCGACCTGCCGGAAGGCCTCGGCCTGTGCCGAGTCGGGTCTGGCCACCACGATCGGCGCACCCGTGTCCCCGCCGACGCGCGTCTCGAGGTCGAGCGGGATCGAGCCGAGAACCGGCACCCCGAATTCCGTGGCGAGCTTCTGACCGCCGCCCTCACCGAAGATCGGGGTCGCGTGCCGGCAGTGCGGGCACTCGAACCCCGCCATGTTCTCGACGACGCCGAGCAACGGCACGTTCATCTTCCGGAACATCGCGAGCGCCTTGCGGACGTCGAGGAGCGAGACGTCCTGGGGAGTCGTCACCATCACGGCGCCGGAAAGCGGGAGGACCTGCGAGAGCGAGAGCTGGGCATCCCCCGTCCCGGGCGGCATGTCGAAGATGAGGTAGTCGAGCTCGCCCCACTCCACGTCCCGGAGAAACTGCTGGAGGGCCGTGTGGATCATCGGCCCGCGCCAGACGACCGGGTCGCCTTCCTTCACGAAGAACCCGATGGAGATCAGCTTGACGTCGTAGGCCTGCACCGGGATGATCCGGTCGTTGAACATCCCGGGCCGCCCGCGGGCGCCCATCATGAGCGGGATGTTCGGACCGTAGACGTCCGCGTCGACGAGACCCACGGTCGCGCCGCTCTCGCGAAGGGCCAGGGCGAGGTTGACGGCGACGGTGGACTTCCCCACCCCACCCTTTCCGGAGGAGACGGCCACGGTGCGCTTGACGGCGGGGAGGAGCTCCTCGTGAGCCGCTCCCGCCGCGGGGTGCGCGTCGTGGCCGGCCCGGGCTTTGGCGGACGCCATGCCCGCCTTCGCTTCGGTCACACCGGGCAGCGCGGCGACCGCCTTGCGCGCCTTGCTGTGGATCTCGACCTTCGCGAGCGCCGACTGCGTCGTGAACTCGAGGGTGAAGGACACCTGGCCGCCCTGGATCGTCAAGCCCTTGACGAGCCCGAGGCTCACGATGTCCTGACCGACTTCGGGATCCTGAATACCGCGGAGGGCGCCGAGGACCACCTCCTCGGTGACCGCGCTCGCGTGCTTTCCGCCGAAAAGCGCCATCGTGCCTTCACTATACGGGAGCCCTCCGAGCGGGTCAAGCGATCGGCCCGGTTGGCCGCGATGCGGTGCCGACTCCCGGCGGCGGTCCGGGGTGTGCTCTCCGCCGAGGCCCGGAGAGGCGCGCCCTCAGCCGGCGATGTGGGGGAGCACCTCGCCCGCGAGCCGCTCGAGCTGCTCCAGGTCCCAGTCGACGGGGTTGAGGACGACCCAGTCGACCCGCCCACCGACGGCGGCGATCCGCCGGTTGATGCGCTCGGCCACCTCCAGGGCCTCGCCGAGGAGGTAGTGCTCACGCCAGTAGCCGAGGTCCATCCCCGAGAACGTCGCGAACTTCGGCGCGGCCGTCTCGGGGCGCTCGCCCCGGCTCAAGAGGTAGACGAAGTTCGAGTAGACGACGCGGATGTCCGCGGCCTTCCGCCCGAACTCGGGCGCCGCGCGCTCGATCACCGCCCAGTCCTGCTCGACCATCCCCGGGGTCGCCGAGGAGTGCGGCACCCAGGCGTCCGCGTACCGCGCGATCCGGCGCAGCACGGGCGCGATGTCCCGGACGTGCTGGCCGTAGATCTTCTCGAAGGGCTGGCTCCCCCCACCGATCCAGATCGGGGGGTGCGGCTTCTGCACGGGCTTCGGCTCGATCGTCAGATCGCGCACGCGAAAGATCCGCCCCTCGTACGTCACGCCGTCCCCGCCCCACAGCGCCTGGATCAACTCGAGCCCCTCCTCCATCCGGCGGCCCCGCTCGGAGCGCGGCACGCTCATGAGCCGGAACTCCTCCTCGGCCCAGCCCACGCCGACGCCGAGGATCGAGCGGCCGCCCGAGAGGAGGTCCAGCGTCGCCCACTCCTTGGCGACGTAGACGGGATTCCGGAGCGGGAGGACCAGCACCATCGTCCCGAGCCGGATCCGCTCGGTCACGCCGGCGAGTGCCGAGAGGAGGGCCATCGGCTCGAGCCACGTGCAGGTGTACGCAGGCGGCGTCGTCAGGAGATGGTCGATGGTGACGGCGGCGTCGAAGCCCAGCGCCTCGGCGCGGCGGAGATAGTGCCCCATCTCGCCGAGCGACGCCGTCCGGGCCCCGAGGGCGAACGTGGGCAGACGGAGGCCGAACCTCATGTCTGAGCACCTCGCTCGTAAGTTACGGGAAATCCAGGTCGCGAAGCCGATCCGGATCCAGCGCGGCGAGCGCCGCCAGCTCGTCGGCCGTCGGCGGCGGCAGGGGCGCAAAGTCCTCGGTCGGGATCACGGGAAAGCCCGTCTCGCGCCGGACCGCCTCGAGGGTCGCACCCGGCTGGAGTCCTTCCAGGCGGAGGCCGTCCGGGGTCGCGCGGAAGACGGCCAGCGGCGTCACGACCCGGTCGAGGTTGCCGGTCGCGGTGACGAAGTCGACGGCGGGGACGAGCGATCGGGGATCGTGCCGAGTCCGGTAGGCGATGATGCGCCGGACGACCTGGAAGAGGACGGCGGCGCCGCCCCCGCCCGGCAGCCGGACCCTGGGCCGATCGAACGCGCCGATGACCGTGGAGTTGACCCGCCCGCGCGCATCCACCTGGACGCAGCCGAGCAGCATCACGTCGATCGCCCCCTTGAGCGCGAGCTGATAGACATCCACGTTCGAGAGCACGATCGGCGAGCCGGCGAGCCACCCGGGGCCGGAGGACGAGCGCGGCAGGGTCGCGGGCGCGGCGTCCAGGCCGCCGCCGATCGCCACGTGCCGGAGCCTCGGCGTGTGGAGGCGCCGGGCCAGCAGGAGCGCCAGGGAGGCGAGGATCGAGTTCACGCCGTGACAGGCCACCTCCCCGTCGCGGAGGAGACGCGCCAGCGCGACGGTGATGAGTTCCGGCGGGCCGACCGTCACGGTATGGCGAGGAGGTAGGCGGCGAGACTCGCCGGTGTCTTCGCCGCCGCCAGGTAGCGACGCACGCCGGCCTCGTCCACGTCGTAGAAACCGGCGCAGTCGCCCGGCCGCGCACCGCCGGGAACCTCGACTACCGCCGCAACCGTAAGCTCGGAAACCCGCGTGAGCTCAGGGATCCTCGCGAGCTCCTCGGTGGGGACGATCCGCTCGGCGGTCAGGATCACGCCCTCCGCCGCCTGCGCCATCAGGACGTCGTAGCCGGGCGAGCCGAGGATCCGGGCGTTGCCGCGCGCGTCCGCCTCCTGGACGTGGAGGATCGCCCACTGCGGCCGGAGGGCGGGCACGACGTAGATTTCGTCGCCGGTCCACGGGTCCTTGACCGTGCGGAAGTCCGCGACCGCCGGGAGGTCGGTCCCCTTGAGGCCGGGGAGCGGCTCGAACGGGACACCGAGGGATGCGGCCCGCAGCCCCGTCATCACGCCCACTCAGGAGAACTCGCGCACCCGGACGAGGCCCGCCTCGACGGCCCGCCGGTAGCTCGGGAGGCTCCCCCCGAAGGCGGACTCGAGTGAGGCGATCCCGGCAGCGACCTCCGCGAGACACCCGGCGGCGCAGAGAAGGTCGAGATCGTAGGAGGGCGACGGCTTCGAGAGCCGGAGCCCGCGGCGCCCCTGGCGGGCCAGCTCGCGGACGAAGGCGGCCGGAATGCGGTGAAGCATGACGCCGCCCAGGGTGATGTGGGCGCCGTCGGAGACGAGCGCGGCCGCCTCGGCGAGCGAGGTGAGTTTCTCCCGCTCCCCCCTCGGGGGAACGGGTCGGGGTGAGGGGGTGCTCACGATCCCCTCACGCCGGCGTGAGCCCTCTCGCCTTCCTCGACCGAGAGGGAGAGGGCGGCAGGCTCAGCGGAGGCCATCGGCGCCCTTGGCCTCGGCCTTCGTGAGGCCGCCGATCCGCGGGTGCGGGCGGCCGCCGTCGGTGACGACCAGCGCGACGACGATCTCGTTCGGCTTCGGGGCGTCGGGGACCCGCACCTCCATCGCGTCGAAGTGGCTCCGGACGAACGCCGCGTCCTTGTAGTGGAGCGGGACGTCGATCGCGGCCCCCGCGCTCCCCAGCTTCTTCGCCGACGGGATGATCGCCGTCCCGCCGCCCACGGCGGCACGGAACGGCGTGCCCAGCGTCGGATGGAGAATCGCCGCGGCGTGCTCGTACTCGCCGTCGAGGCCGACGATGGCGGCCTTGCCGTAGCTTTCCACGGCGCCGCCGAGCGCGTCGACGGCGCGCTTGCCGAGGAGCGCGCCCAGCTCCTCCCCGCTCTTGACGAGGGGCGCGAGGTCCTCGCCGTCGCGGCCGGCGCACGGGATCTCGATG
>CAZDYT010000371.1:0-4662 GCA_964509395.1 uncultured bacterium | reverse complement strand
CGGGTGACGAGCCTGCGCGCGAGCGGGGCAAGGCGGCGACAGGCCCCGCGGCCCGGCCAGCGTCCAGACGATCTGCCGGTCAGGGTTAGCTGGCGGAGCGTCGCTACTCCGGAGTGGCGCCGGTGAAGGTGAAGGCGGCGAGGTGGACGGCGGGGACGCGGGTCGAGCCCGCGTCGAAGTCCCAGAGGTCGAGCTTCTCGAGCTTGAGCGTCCGCTCCAGGGCGACCGTGCCGGCCAGGGCCTCGTGGTAGGACTGCGTGAAGCGGAGGTTCCGCACGGGATGGGCGACCTCGCCGTTCTCGATCCAGAACGTCCCGTCCCGCGTCATGCCGGTCACGACGGTCCGGAGCGGGTGGACCCAGCGCGTGTACCAGAACCGGGTGACGAGGACGCCGCGCCGGACGCCCGCGACGAGGGCCTCGCTCGTCCGCGTCCCCGGCTCGAGGCGCAGGTGCATGGGGAGCGGGACAGCCGTGCTCGTGGGAAGCGCGTGGCCGGTGTTCCGCGCCCCGTTGCGGGCCGCCGTCTGCGAGTCGTAAACGACCTGCCGCGCGATCCCCCGCTCGATCAGCACGAGCCGCTCCGACGGGACGCCCTCGAAGTCGAACGGCCGCGGGAGTCCCGCCGGGTCGCACGGGTCCTCGACGAGCGTGACGGCCTCGCCCGTCACCGGCTGGCCGAGCCGGCCTGCCACGAACGAGCGCCCCTCCTCGACGGCCAGCCCGGTGAGCTGCGTCCCGAGGAACTCCACGATGTCGGCGACCGCGCACGGCAGGAGGACGACCTCGTAGGTGCCCGCGGGGAGGTCGCGCGGTCCCTGCGCCCGCCGTGCCGTGTCGACGGCCTCGCGCGCCGCCGCCTCGACGTCCACGCGATCGAAGTCCGCGTGGACCCGGTCCGCGTAGCCCGACCCGCTGGCTCCCAGCGCGACGGCCTGGGCCTCCGCCACGGTGCCCGCGTGGTAGGCCCACGACCCGTGAGAGTTGGCGACCGCGACCTCGTTCACCGTGGTGGCCACGTAGCCGGCCGCGCTGAGACCCGCCGCGTGGGCCGCCCCGCAGATCCGCCCCGCCGCCCGGGCTCGCGCCGCCGGCGAGGCCGACGCGGTCGACTCGGCGAACGCCGGGGCCACCGGGGCCGGGGCGGCCGCCGGGAGGCCGGCCCATCGGGGGTTCTCGGGGAAGATCCGCGCCAGCTCGCTCGCCTGCCGCGCGGCGGCGGCGATCCCGGCGGCGTCGAGCCGATTCGTCCAGACGGTGGCGACGCGCTTGCCCGCGATGACCCGGATCCGCACGTGCGCGCTCGCCGCCGCGACGTTCTGGTGGATCGCGTTGTTGGCGAAGCGGGTGAGGGCCTGCGTCGAGCCGAGGACGAGCGCCTCCGCCTCGTCGCCCCGGGCCTCGGCGAGCGCCCGTTCCACGACGTCGCGGAGCGCCCGCTCGCCGAAGAGCTGGTGACGCGACCCGTCGGCCTCGTGGCCAGTCATCGCGATTGTGCCCGCGGTCCCATTTACCGGAGGACGCCGACGCGGACCTGCCGGAAGCGCGCCGGCGCGGCCCCGTGGCCGGTGTGGGCGGACTGGCCCGGCTGGCCCTTGCCGCAGTTCGGCGTCCCCCACATCACCCACTCCCGCTCGCCGCAGACCGCGTCGCAGGCGCGCCAGAACTCGGGCGTGATTCCCGTGTACGTCGGGTTCCGCAGCATCGCGCCGAGCCGGCCGCGCTTGATCTCCCACGCGATCTCGGTCCCGAACTGGAAGTTGAGCCGCCGGTCGTCGATCGACCACGAGCGGTTCGTGTCCATCAGGATGCCCTCGTCCGTGTCGGCAATGAGGTCCTCCAGCCTCCAGGTCCCGGGCATCAGCGAGACGTTGGTCATCCGGATGAGCGGGAGCCGCGCCCAGCCGTCGGCCCGCATCGTGCCGTTCGGCGGGAGGCCGAGCGCGGCCGCGGTCTCGCGGCTCGTGAGGTAGCCGACGAAGATCCCCTCGCGGACCGCCCAGCCCCGGGTGGCCGGCACCCCCTCGTCGTCGAAGCCGAACGTGCCGAGCCCGCCGGGGAGCACCGCGTCGATCTGGACGTTGACGTGCTCGCTCCCGTAGCGGAACGTGCCGAGCCGGTCGGCCGTGAGGAAGGAGGTGCCGGCGAAGGCCGCCTCGGTCCCGAGCACGCGGTCGAGCTCGATGGGATGGCCGCACGACTCGTGGACCTGGAGCGCGAGCTGGTTGCCGGAGAGGATCACGGTGGTCCGCCCGTCCCGGGGGCAGGGCCTGGCCGAGAGGAGCGCCACCGCCTGCTCGGCGATCCGCGGCGCGTTTCCGGCGAGGTCCTGCCGGAGGACGAACTCCCAGCCCGCCGTGTTCTGGTGGCGCCCGCCCGAGTTCGGGTACGAGCGGCGCTGCATCTCCCCGTCCCCGACCGCCTCAGCCTCGATGCCACAGCCCGTCTCGTAGAGCGTCTGCTCGATCTCGGCCCCTTCGCTGGAGCGGAAGAGCTTCCACTCCCGCCGGATTTCCGCCGAGGCGCGCGTCGTCCGGAGCCCCTTCACCGTCCGCATCGCCGCGTCGGCGCGGAGGAGGAGGTCGACTCGCTCGCTCAACGGGACGGCGAAGGGATCGATCTCGATGGCCGTCTGGTAGGTGGCGCGGGCGGGCCGGATCTCGGCCAGCCGGACGTCGCCGCGCTTGACGAGCGCCGAGGCCTCCGCGATCGCGACCGCCAGCGCCGCCACGCGATCCGCCTCGGCCCCGGTCAGGACCTGCGAGGCCGCGAAGCCCCAGGCGCCGGCGGCGATGACCCGGGCACTGAAGCCCGCCGAGTCGCTCCGCGTCACCGCCTCGAGCTGCCCGTTCCGGACAAAGACGTCCTCGACCTCGCGGTGGACCAGGCGGACGTCGGCGTACGTGGCGCCACGGAGCGTCGCGGTGTCGAGGGCACGGGCGGCCAACTCCCGGGCTCCGGGGATCACGGCGGCCGGTTCCCCTCGTGCGCGCGGCGCCCCGCCAGAGCCCTCGGCCGGTGGACGGGGTCCGAGACGAGCGTCAGGCGCGACGGGACGCCCACGCCGCGCGGTTCTGCCGGATCTGGGCCGCGTGGTCGTGGGCGTGGGCGGCGTAGATTTCCAGCCAGCGCCCCGCCGAGTAGCGGCCCGACTCGCTATGGGTGCCGGCCCGCTGCCAGTCGGCCTCGGTCATCACGTCGAGGAGTTGGGCCGTCGTGGCCCGGGCGGCCTCGAAGGCCTCGAGCGCGGGCTCCATCGGTCGCTCGGCGTAGCGCAACCGCCGCGCGTACTCCGCCTCATCGTACCCCTGGATCCGGGGCTTCTCTTCCGTCAGAAGCCGGCGGAGCCGGATCCCGGCAATCGTCTCGCTGTCCGCGAGATGATGGACGACCTCGCGCGCGCTCCACTCGGTCGCGGCCGGGCGCCAATCCAGCTCGGCCGGCGTGATCCCGCGGAGCGCGCCGACGACCTCGGCGCAGCCCGCCTTGTAGCGCGCGATCAGCAAGGTCCGCTCGTCAGCCGTCATGGAACACGTCCTCCCTCACTCGTCCGAAATGGGGACCCCACAGGTCCGCCGCACGACGCGCCGCACGACGTCCCCGGGGAAGCCACGCCGGAGCAGGTAGGCGTGAAGCCGCCGCGCGGCGTCCTCGGGCGCGGCGCGCCGGATCCGCGCCAGGCGCCGCCGGGCCACCCCGAGCGCCTGCGTCTCCTCGTCGGTCGTCGCGAAGGCCTCGCGCACCGCCGCGTCCACCAGCGGCCGCGCCACGCCCTTGGTGAAGAGCTCCTCCCGCAGCCGGCGGCTCCCGAACCCTCGGCCTCGCGCCCGCGACTCCGCCCACGCCGCGGCGAACGCCCGGTCGTCGACCCAGCCCCGCGCCTCGAGGTCCGCCACGACGGCGTCCGCGACGGCCCCGGGCGCCCCGCGGCGGCGCAGGCGCTGTCGAAGGTCGCGGCGGGTCCAGGCCTTGCGGCTCAGGAGATCGAGCGCGACGGCACGCGCCCGGGCCGGATCAAGGACGCGGGGCGACTCCTGGCGCGCGGTCCGGCGACGGCCGGTCACCCCGTCTCGGCGGGGGGCTGCGCCCCCCTCCGACGGCCCTCTTGGCAAAGCCAAGCCGTTCGCCTCGGCCATCCCGGTCGTGACGCGCTCGGCTTGCGCCTCGCGCCCGTCCCGACCTCAGTTCGGCCGGCGAACGGATCGGGCCTGCCTCCCCCCGAGCTTGCCATCACCGGGGTCCTTCGCCGGCCGCGTGGAGGCCGGGATGCGGTACCTAGCGCCGTGGCCGACCCCCGTCGCATCCCGGCGTTCTCGGTCGTCGGCGGCCCTCAACGTACCGGGAGTACGCCTCGGGCCGCCTCCTCCCTGCGTCCTTGGGCTGCTCGGGCCTCGACCCCGGCCCGAGACGGTTGGATGACGAAACTTGACTCATTCACCACGAGTTGGGTGCTTCAAGAACCCTAGCCCCCGTTGGCCCGGGGCTTGAGGCCCAGCGCGGAGCGGACCGCCGTCTCGATCTCCGCGGCGACCTTGGGATTCTCCTTGAGATACTTCCGCGCGTTGTCCCGACCCTGACCGATCCGCTGGTCGCGATACGAGAACCACGTGCCGCTCTTCTCGACGATGCCCTGCTCGACGGCGAGGTCGAGGATGTTCCCCTC
>CAZDYT010000370.1:0-4667 GCA_964509395.1 uncultured bacterium | reverse complement strand
CGGGATCATCTCCGGACCGACGGGGGGTTGCGGGGGAGGCCGATGGCGGCGGTGAAGGTCGACACGATCGTGCACGGGGGACGGATCGTCACCGCGTCTACGGTGTCCGAGGGCAGCATCGCCATCAAGGGGGAGAAGATCGTCGCGCTGGGGTCGGCCGACGCGCTCCCGCCTGCAGACCGTTACATCGACGCCACGGGCAAGGACGTCCTGCCCGGGGCGATTGACTGCCACATTCACCTGGGGCCCGAGTACGACGACTGGGAGCGGGGGCCCATCGCCGCCGCCCACGCCGGCCTGACGACGCTCGTCGGGTTCGCCCTCTCCGATGACCAGGCCAAGGAGACGCTGCCGGAGGCCGTCCGGCGCCTCCGGGACGAGGTCCGCCGGCAATCGGTCCTCGACTTCGGCTTCCACTTCATCCTGGGGAACCAGCCCTACATCCTGGACGGGATCCCGGAGGCCGCGCGGCTCGGCGTCACCTCCTTCAAGATGTTCATGACGTACAAGAAGCGCCCGAACCGGATGTGCTCCGACGACTTCATCTGCCGGGCCATGGAACTGATCGCGGCGAGTGGGGGCGTCGCCCAGCTCCACTGCGAGAACGGGGACGTCATCGACTACCTCGAGCACAAGGCCATCGCCGAAGGGCGCGTCCACCCGCGCGACTTCCCGGCGACCTGCCCCGACTGGGCCGAGGAGGAAGCCATCAACCGGGCGATCAAGCTGGGCGGGCTCACGGGCGCGGCGGTCTACGTCGTCCACCTGAGCACCAAGCTCGGGCTCGAGCGCATCAAGCAGGCGCAGGCCGCCGGCCAGCGGGTGTGGACCGAGACCTGCCCTCAGTACCTCCTCCTCTCGGACGCCGAGATGGAGCCGTGGGGCCCGCTCGCGAAGATCGGGCCGCCGCTCCGGCCGGCCGATGGGCCGGACCGCGAGGCGCTCTGGAAGGGCTCGGAGCAGGGCTACGTCGCGACGGTGGGGAGTGATCATTCCCCGCGCGCGAAGGCGGTCAAGGAGCCGGGCTGGCAGAACATCTTCGTGGATGCGCAGGGGCGGTCGATCGCCTTCGGGAGCCCGTCGGTCGAGACCCTGGTCCCGCTCGCGTACGGCGAGGGCGTGGTCAAGCGTGGACTGCCGCTCTCCTGGTTCGCCCGCGTCCTCGCGGAGAACCCCGCCCGGATCTTCGGCCTCTACCCGCGCAAGGGGGTGATCCGGGTCGGGGCGGACGCGGATCTCCTGATCATCGATCCGGAGGCGGAGTGGACCATCTCGGCGGCCGACCATCGAGGGATGGCCGGCTGGACGCTCTACGAGGGGTGGAAGGTCCGCGGGCGGCCCTGGATGACGCTCCTCCGGGGCCGCGTCCTCCTGAACCGGGGCAAGCTCGAGCAGGTGCCCGGCTTCGGGCAGTATCTCGCGCGCACGGGACCGCTCCCGCCTGTGGGCGGCGCCGTCCGCTAGCTCACCCGGAAGGCGGGCTCCGCCCCCCTTCCGGACCTCCCCCGGGGAGGGGTTGCGCCGGCCGGGGACCCGCGAAGCGGGTGGGCGCTCGGAGCGGAACACCTTGCGGCGTTGGCGGTAGTTCTTTCGTGAGTGACGCGATTTCTCCAACAGGCTGCTAGCCGTCCGGGCTCTCCCGCTTCCTTCGACGGCGCGCATCGGGAGAAGCCGCGGGCGTCTGGGCGATCCAGAGGCGCTATACTACGGCCGTCTCGCTCCCGGCCGAGCGGTCGCGCACAAGGAGGCCAACCATGAGACGGAGTGCACTCCTGGCGGTTCTCGCCCTCCTGGGGGTCACGGGCGCGCTTTCGGCCCAACCGGCGAAGCCCCTGCGCCCCTTCACCTTCATCCTGGATTTCCTCCCGTACGGGGAGTACACGCCGTACTTCACCGCGCTCGACAAGGGCTGGTATCGGGACGAGGGGCTCGACGTCAAGATCCTGCGCGGCGCCGGCTCGGGGGACACGATCAAGCGCATCGCCGTGGGCCAGGGCGACGCGGGGAGCGCCGACTTCAGCGCGCTCGTCGCCGCGCGCGCGAACGAGGACGTGAAGGTGAAGGCGATCGGGGCGTACTTCCGCCGCCCGCCCCACTCGATCTTCGTCCGGGCGAACTCCGGGATCAACTCGCCGAAGGACCTGGAGGGGAAGACGCTGTCCATCACGCCGGGCAACAGCCACCAGATCCTGTTCCCGCTGTTCGCCCAGCTCGCGGGCTTCAAGGCGGACTCCGCCAAGTGGGTGACCATGGACGGCGCCGCCATGGGGCCGGCCTTGATCACGGGGCGGGTGGATGGGGCGCCGTTCTTCGCGAACCACGAGGCGCGGCTCCAGAAGCAGGCGCAGCAGCAGGGGACCGGGGTCAAGCGCATCTCCTACGCCGATTACGGCCTGGAGATGTACTCGCTCGTCATCTTCGCCCGGGAGGAGTCCATCACCAAGGAGGCCGACGCCCTGCGCGCGTTCCTGCGGGGCACCGTGCGGGGGATGAAGTACGCCTTCGCGGCGCAGAATTTCGAGGAGGGGGCGCGGATCCTGGTCAAGACGAATCCCGAGGTGGACCTCGACGCCGCCACGGGCGCCGCCCAGGTGGCGAGTCGGTACGCGTTCACGGAGGAGGTCACGGCGGGCAGGGTCGCCGTCGGTCAGTTCGAGCTGGCGCGCGTCGAGAAGTCCCGCGATATCTACACCGAGTACCTCAGGCTCAAGCGCCGGGTGCCGGCGGAGGAGCTCCACACCAACGACCTGCTCCCGGAAAAGAAGTAGCCGCCCGAGGAGCCGGGCCGTCCGGGAACCCCATGCCACTGTTGGTGCGCGGTGGGCGTGTCCTCCAGGCCGACGGGGGACTGGCCCGCGCGGACGTCCTCATCGAGGGCGACCGGATCGCGGCGGTGGGGCCGGCGGTCGCGGCCCCGCCGGGTGTGCCGGAGGTGGAGGCGCGCGGCGGGCTCGTCCTCCCCGGCCTCGTCAATGCCCACACCCACGCGCACAACAATCTCCTGCGGGGGCTGGCCGACGGCTGGACGCTCGAGGATCTGCTCACGCACGGCCCGGCCCTGAACGCCAGCCGCACCGCCGAGGATCACTACCTCTCGGCCACCCTCGGCGCCCTCGAGATGCTCAAGACCGGCTGCACGGCGGCCTACGACCTCTTCATGGCGGTCCCGGCGCCCACCGAGGAGGGGATCGAGGCCGTCGTGCGGGCCTACACCGACGTGGGCCTGCGGGCGGTCATCGCGCCGGCGGTGGCCGACATCGTGTTTCATCGCACGGTGCCGGGGCTCATCGAGGCGCTCCCGGCGGATCTCCGACAGACGGTCGAGCGCCTGGAGGCCGTGCCGGCGCAGGGGCTGCTTCGCCTGACCGAGAATGCCGTCCGACGCTGGAACGGCGCCGCGGAGGGGCGAATCCGCGTGAGCGTGGCGCCGACGATCCCCGGGCAGTGTAGTGACGACTTCCTCGCCGGGTGCGCGCGGCTTGTCCGGGAGTACGGCGTCGGCCTCCACACCCACTTGGCCGAGACGAAGATTCAGGTCGTTGCTGCGCTCCGCCGATGGGGGAAGCCTCTCGTCGCCCGCCTCGGGGAGCTCGGCCTCCTCGGCCCCGGGTTCGTCGGCGCGCACGGAGTCTGGCTGACGGACGAGGACATCGGCCGGCTCCGCGATGCGGGCGCGGCGGTGGCGCACAACCCGGCGAGCAACCTCAAGCTCGGGAGCGGCATCGCGCCGATCCGCGAGATGCTGAAACACGGGCTCACCGTCGGCCTGGGGACCGACGGCTCGATGAGCTCGGACAACCAGGACATGTTCGAGGCCATGCGCTTCGCGGCCCTGGTGAGCTCGGTGCGCTTCCCGCATGAGCCGGCGGACTGGATCGACGCCCACGCCGCCTGGCAGATGGCGACCCTGGGCGGCGCCCGCGTGCTCGGCTGGGCGGATGAGCTCGGGGCCGTCGAGCCGGGCCGGAAGGCCGATCTGGTCGTCCTGCGCCAGGGGGCGGTCTTCTTGCGCCCGCTGAACCACGCGCTCAACGCCCTCGTCTACGCCGAGACCGGGGCCGACGTCGACACGGTGCTCGTCGGTGGCCGGGTCGTGCTCGAGCGCGGCCAGGTCCTCACGGTGGACGAGGCGCGGCTCGAGGCGCGCGCTCAGGAGGCGGCGGAGCGGCTGCGTGCCGGGAACGCCGGCCAGTGGCAGCTGGCCGCGCGCCTCCGGCCGTATGTGGGGGCCGCCTGTCGGGCGGCGATCGCGACGCCCTACCCCGTGAACCGGTACGCTGGACCCGTGCCGGGCGAGGCATGATCCGGCTCCAGGACGTCACGAAGACCTACCGGACGCGGCGCGGCGAGCTCGTCGGGGCGCTCGCGGACGTGAGTGTCGAGGTCCGGGAGAACGAGTTCGTGAGTTTCGTCGGCCCGAGCGGCTGCGGCAAGTCGACGCTGCTGAAGCTGGTCGCCGGGCTCGTGCCGGCGACCCGGGGCGTCGTGTCGATCCGCGACCACGTCGTGCGCGAGCCGTTTCCGGACGTGGGGTTCGTGTTTCAGAGCGCCGTGCTTCTCCCGTGGCGGACGGTGTTCCAGAACGTGATGTTCTCCATCGAGATGCTGGGTCTGGGCCGCGCGGCGTATCGAGACCGGGCGCAAGCGCTCCTCGATCTGGCCGGGCT
>CAZDYT010000369.1:0-4683 GCA_964509395.1 uncultured bacterium | reverse complement strand
CGGCGCCCTTCAGCTCGATCCCGTAGTGGTCGAGGATCTCCAGGATGCCGGCCGGCGTACACGGGACGACCGCGGGGTGGCCCGCCAGCAGGTGGCCGAGGTTCTCCGGATGGAAGCCGTCCACGTCCTTTCGGGGATCGAGCGCGGTGATGACGCGGTCCTCGTCCACCCCGGGCGGGAGGGGGAGCTGGATGAGGACGCCGTGGACGGCTGCGTCCCGGTTCAGCTCGCGCACGAGGGCGAGCAGGCTCGCCTCGTCGAGCCCCCGCGGGAACAGGTGGTCCCGGGCCACGATCCCGACCTCCCGGCAGGCCGCGCGCTTCCGCCCGACGTAGAGCTTGGAGGCCGGGTCCTCGCCGACGAGGACGACCGCGAGGGTCGGGGCTACGCGCCGGGCCTGCAGGTCGGCCACGCCGGCCGCCACGGCACCCTGGACCTTCGCCGCCACGGCCTTGCCGTCGAGGATCAGCGGCATGGCGTCACGGCCGGGAATGAAGCGTGGTGCGCCGCCACCCCCTACCCCGCGAAGTCGCGCTGGACGCGCTCGATGCCGGTGGCGCGGGCCGACTCGGGGTCGATCCGGATCACCGCGCCGTGGAGCCGGGCGCGGCCCTTCGCGGGCTCGAAGCGGTGCGGCATGCCCGTGAGGAAACGCTGGATCGCCGGCTCTTTCTCGATGCCGATCACGGAGTCGATGGGGCCCGTCATGCCGAGGTCGGTGACGAACGCGGTCCCGCGCGGGAGCAGCCGCTCGTCGGCGGTCTGGACGTGGGAGTGGGTGCCCACCACGGCCGAGACGCGGCCGTCCAGGTACCAGCCCATCGCCTGCTTCTCCGAGGTCGCCTCGGCGTGCATGTCCACGACGATGACCGGGGTCTCCGCGCGAAGCCGCGCGACCTCCGCGTCGGCCGTGGCGAACGGGCAGTCGATGGTGGCCATGAAGACGCGCCCCTGGAGGTTCAGGACCCCGACCCGGTAGGCACCCGCCTTCACCACGACCGACCCCACGCCCGGCGCCCCGGGCGGGTAGTTCGCGGGCCGGAGGAGGAGGTTCTCCTTGACGATGTAGGGGATGATCTCCTTCCGATCCCAGATGTGGTTGCCCGAGGTCAGCACGTCCACACCGCCGTCCAGGAACCCACGGGCGAGTGCCGGCGTGACGCCGAACCCGCCCGCGGCGTTCTCCACGTTGGCGATGACGAGGTCCACCTCCAGCTCGGCCCGGAGCCGCGGCAGACAATGAGCCAGGGCCTTCCGCCCCGGCTCACCGACGACGTCGCCGATACAGAGCACGGTCAGCAACTTCAACCGCGACTCCTTCCTCCGCCTGTCCTATCGCGCATACTCCACCGCGCGGTGCTCCCGGATCACGGTCACCTTGATGTGGCCGGGGTACTGCATCTCGGCCTCGATCCGCTTCGCGATGTCCTTCGCGAGCTGGTAGGTCTCGAGGTCCGAAACCTGGTCTGCCTTCGTGATGATCCGGAGCTCGCGACCGGCCTGGATGGCGTAGGCCGACTCCACGCCCTTGAAGGACCGCGCGATCTCCTCCATGGCCTTGACGCGCTTGACGTAGCTCTCCAGCACGTCGCGGCGCGCGCCGGGGCGTGCCGCCGAGACGCCGTCGGCCGCCTCGACGAGCACCGCCTCGATCGTCTCGGGCTCGGCGTTCTCGTGGCCGGCCAGGATCGTGTTCAGCACGGCGCGCGGCTCGTTGTACCGGGTGAGGATCTCGACCGACAGCTCGACGTGGCTCCCCTCCTGCTCGTGGGTCAGGGCCTTGCCGATGTCGTGGAGGAGGCCGCAGCGCTTGGCGAGCTTGACGTCGGCGCCGATCTCGGCCGCCATCATCCCCGCGAGCCACGCCACCTCCTTCGAGTGCTGCAGACAGTTCTGCCCGTACGAGGTCCGGAACTTCAGCCGTCCCACCAGCTTCACGAGCTCCGGATGGAAGCCATGGACCCCCACCTCGAAGCACGCTCGCTCGCCTTCCTCCTTGAGGTGCTGCTCCATCTCCTTCTTGACCTTGTCCACCACTTCCTCGATCCGCGCCGGGTGGATCCGGCCGTCGGCGATGAGGCGCTGGAGGGCGAGCCGCGCGACCTCGCGCCGGAAGGGGTCGTAGGCCGAGATGATGACGGCCTCCGGCGTGTCGTCCACGATCAGGTCCACCCCGGTGGCCAGCTCGAGCGCCCGGATGTTGCGCCCCTCGCGCCCGATGATGCGGCCCTTCATGTCGTCGGAGGGGAGATCCACGATCGAGACGGCCGTCTCGACGGTGTAGTCGGGCGCCAGGCGCTGGATCGTCGTCGCCAGCACCTCGCGGGCCTTCCGGTCGGCGTTCTCCCGCGCCTCCTCCTCGAGCCGCATGGCGATCAGGGTCGCCTCGCGCCGGGCCTCTTCCTCCATCTGCGCGAGCAGGCGCTGCTTGGCCTCCTCCGCCGTCAGCCCCGCCACGCGCTCGAGCGCGCGCCGCTGCTCCTCGATCAGGCTGAGACGCCGCTCCTCGAGCTCCCTCGAGGCGCGCTCGCGGACGACGAGGGCCTCTTCCCGGGTATGGAAGTCGCGCTCGCGCCGGTCAAACTGGTCGAGTCGCCGGGACACCTGCTCTTCCTTCTGGAGGAGCCGGCGCTCGACGTTCTGGATCTCCTTCTGCTGATCCTTGACGTCCTTCTCGAACTCGAGCCGCGCCTTGTAGACGACCTCCTTGGCTTCGATCGCAGCGTCCCTGAGCCGTGCCTCGGCGCCCCGCTCGGCCTCGTCCACGACGCGGCGGGCGTCCTCGGTCGCCACCCCGAGCTTGCGCGAAGCGATCGCCTTCTGGACGAGCATCCCGGCCGCCCACGCCGCGGCGAGGCCCAACGCGGTGATGATGAGGACCGTCGTCAGATCCAGGACAGCCACCCCCCTCCGGAGCCGCTCGGGTCTCTGGCCGGAGCGCTCAGAGCGAGTATGTCCAGCACGTGAATTACGCTAAATTTGCGTAATATTAGGCCAATTGTCCGCGATAGTCAAGGCGGGAAAGGGCGCGGACCCCGCGCTGCGAGTCGCAAGACACAAAACGGGCGGGGATATCCCCCGCCCGTCCCGCATTCCCCGCCTCTGCCGTGTGCTCGGGAAGCTCGAACCTGGTCCAAACCAGGTGGGTGCCCTGCCGAAGGCTTTAGGCTTCCCCTTCCAGGAGGGGCTTGCACACCGCCTACGCGTCGGGGCTCCCGTACGTTTTAGATTGGGCTCGCAACTTCACCTGGCATCACGAGCAGCGCAGGGAAGCCTGATCAGTACGACCCGACCCGCTCAATTAGGCACCCAGCCTCGCGCGCCCGTCAAGCGAAAAGTCCCGCCGGGTTCCCGCGCCGTGGACCTTCGGCGGGGGACGCGGCTTCAGGCGTTCCGGAGCGCCCGGCCAAGGCGCTCGACCAGGCTGTCGACCCGGGCCGCGAGCCCGGCCTCGCGCTCGCGCGCCCGGAACAACTCGTCGGCGATGTGGAGCCCGGCGAGGACCGAGAGGCGAGTCGGCTCGTGGACCTGAGCCTGCTCCCGAACCGTGCGGATCATCCGATCGAGGTACTCGGCCAGGCCACGGATGTACTCCGGTGAGCCCTGGCCCCGCACCGCAATCCGCTGTCCGAGGATCTCGATCTCGGCGCGACCTTCACTCATGTGCCCCCCACGTGTCGTCCGTCCGGAGCCGTGCGTGTCCCCCCGCGGCCGCCCGATCCCTCCATCGAGTCGCGGCGGCCTCTGGCCTATTCGCTCTCGATGCGAGCCAGCTCCTTCAGCATGCCCTCCACGTGCCCCAGCAGGACTTGCCGCTCCCCCACGAGTTGCCGGTGCCCGGCTTCGAGGCGGGCGAAGGCCTGCTCGCGCTGGCGGAGCGTCGCGGCCTCCTTGCTGAGAGCCTCCAGCCGCTCGATCAGCTCGGCGCGCTCCGCGGTCAGGCGGGCGTTCTCGGCTCGGAGGCGCTCGATCAACTCGATCGCCCGCTGGACGTGCTGCTCGAGGAGGAGCAGGCGTTGCTCGGCATCAGCCATGATCGTCCCCCCCCGGCATCAAGCTCCCTCTCCGACTTCGAGGCCGCGGACCTCGGCCCCGAGGCTCCGCCGCAGTCGTTCCACGACCTCGCCGTGCATCGCGTTGACCTCCGCATCGGTCAGCGTGCGGTCTTCAGCCTGATAGAGGAGCGAGTAGGCCAGGCTCTTGCGTCCGGCCCCGACCTGGTCCCCCGTGTACACGTCGAAGAGCACCATCCGCTTGAGGCAGGGGTTCGGGATCGCCTGGATCGCGCGGCTCACCTCCGCCGCGGGGACCGCGGCGGGCACGACCACGGCGAGGTCGCGCTCGACGGCCGGGAAGCGCGGGAGCGACCGGTGCACGATCTGGCGGCCCGGGATCGCCTCGAGGCGGTCCAGCGACAGCTCGGCGAGGAAGACCGGGGCGGGCAGATCGAAGGCCCGTTGGACGCCCGGGTGCAGCTCTCCGACGACGCCCACGAGCGATCCCTGCACGACGACGGTCGCCCCGCGACCCTCTTCCAGGTAGGGCGCGTCGGTCGGCTCCACGGTGACCTCGCTGCGACCGAGCGCCTCCACGACGGTCTCGACGGCGCCCTTGACGTCGAAGACGTCCGCTCGGAACTTTCCCGAGAACCACGACCGCGCGGCCCGGAGCCCGGTCATCGCG
>CAZDYT010000368.1:0-4690 GCA_964509395.1 uncultured bacterium | reverse complement strand
CCATCCTTTTATCCCAGCCCCCCCTTCTGCCCCTTACTTTGCGACAAGCCCGAAGATTCCGACCGACCCGTCGTCCATCCGGACCGGGAAGTTCACCGTGAGCTCGCGCCTCGGCACGCGCAGGGATTCCTCGATCCCGCGCTTGAGCGAGAGGTGGCGGCACGGTCGTACTGGGCGAGCGCCATCTCGTACGGGGTCGGGCTCATCAGGCCTCCAGCCCCCAGCGCTCGGGCTTGGACAGGAGGCCCTCGCCCAGCATCTGGACGAAGGCCTTGACGACATCGGTTTCGGTGAGGATCCCGACGACCCTGCCGTGCTCCACCACCGGGAGCGCTCCGATCTTCCGCTCGTGCATGATCCGGGCCGCCTGGCGGATCTCGCTCTCCGGCCCCACGGTAATCACGCCCCAGGTCATCACCTCCTTGACCGTGAGAATGTTGAGGACCGGGGGCCTGTTCCCCAGCTCGGCCTGGATCGCCGGGTCGAGGATCACCTGACGGAGGTCTCGGTCGGTCACGATCCCGACGAGGCGGCCCTCGTCATCGAGGACGGGGAGGTGCCGGATCCTCCGGGCTCTCATGAGCGTCCACGCCGCGCCCACCGTCGCCCCCTGGCGGATGGTGACGGGCGCCCGCGTCATCAGCTCGCTCACCCGCGTCTTCTCCGGCCACGTCAGGGTCCCCAGCTCCCTCTGCTCACGCCCGGGGCGCTTGGGGCGGCGGGTGCGGATGTCGCGGGTGATGGCTCGTTTCGGATGTCTCATCGGACCACTCCCACCTTGGCCAGGGCCCGGCCGGAGATGTGGCACACCGCCGCGCGCTCCTGCGCGGTGTACACGTCGCGGTGATCGATCACGTCGAAGCCCGCGCCCTCGCGCCTGAGTAGAGCTCCGAGCCTCTGGTTCATGTGCGCCTCCTTCGGATCCCCGGCCGCCAGTCACCGGGCGGTGTGGACCCAGACGACGAAGGCCGCGATCAACACGACCACTCCCGCCGCGATCCCCCACTGATCCTGGATGGCCTCGATCATCCGGCGCCTTCCGCGCCCGAGTCGGCCAGGTGTGCCTTGAACCAGGCTACGATGAGGTCGATCGCCTGCCGGAGGGCGGCGGGATCCCCGAAGAGGTGATCCGCGCCCGCGACCACCTCGAGCCGCCGCGAGCCGCCGAGACGGGCCAGCAGCGCCTCGTTCGCCTCCCGCGTCGGCCCGTCGTGCTCCCCCACCACGAGGAGCGTTGGCACGGTGACGCGTCCGGCCGCCGCGCCGGCGCCCTCCGGATTCCCGGACCGGAGCACCAGCGCCCGAATGCGTGCGTCCTCGGCCGCGCGCAGGAGCGCGGCGGCGGCTCCGGAACTCGCGCCGACGACGCCGATCCGGCTCGCGTCGACCTCCTCGAGGGTTTCCAGGATGTCGAGTGCGGCGCCCAGGTCGTCCACGTGTTGGATCGGCGTGCCCTCCTCGCGTGTCCCCTCGCTCTCGCCGTGGCCCGTGAAGTCGAAGAGAAACGCGGCGAACCCCGCCGCCCGGAGCGCCTCGGCGGCACCCCGATTCCGGGGGCTGTCCTTTCCGCTCTGCCAGCCGTGAGCGAAAACCGCACACGGGTGAGGCCCGCCCGACGCGGGGACGAGCAGCCGGCCGGCGAGGCGGAAGCCCCGCGAGTTCTTGAACGATACGAGCAGCCCGGAGGCGCGGGGGGCGCTCGAGACGAGGTAGTCCCGGGCTCGGGCGAGTATCGCCAGCACCTGGTCGTCCGACACCGGGGAGAAATCGCGATAGTACCCGCCGACGGCCGAGAACTCGGCGTCCACCGTCAGGGCCACGAATCGATCGGCCGCCCGCCGAAAGTGCTCCGCCGTCTCGGCGGCGGCGCACGGGGTTGCCACGATGACCTCGCGGGCGCCTCGGCGACGCGCGTAGAGCAGCGCCGCCCGCATCGTGAGCCCGGTGGCCAGCCCGTCGTCGGCGAGCACGACCGTCGAGCCGGGGAGGTAGCCAGCGAGCGGCACCACGCCGTAGAGGCTCATCCCGCGCTGGATCTCGGCCCACACGGCGGCCTTGGCCCGCCGGATGTCCTCCGGGCTGAGCTTGAGCCAGGCGACGGTGGCGGGGTCGAGAGTCATCTGGCCGTCCTCGTCCAGCGCGCCGAACGCCAGCTCCGGGGCAAGCGGAGCGCTCAGCTTGCGGGCGTAGACGATCGTCAGCGGGACGCGGAGGCGCTCGACGATGGGGAGGGCCACGGCGACGCCGCCGCGCGGGATCGCGGCCACGACGCACGGCGGGACGATCAGGGGAGCCAGTGCTGCCGCGAGCGCCCGTCCCGCCTCCGTGCGATCCCGAAACACGGTCTCCTCCCTGCCGACGGAGCGAGCAAGAGCCCTGCCAAGCTCAGTGCCCCGGAATTGTCGGGATTTGAGGGGGGGTGGCCCGGGGCGCGCTGTCCCGCGGCCTCCCCAGTGGGGCGCGCACTCCCCAGCGGGGGAGCTCGCTGGACGCTCTCCCTCGCGGCTGCGAGAGCGCGTTTCACGGAGTTGTCCCCGGTCACGGATGGGGCACAATCATTGCAGCCGGGGGCGCTTGGCGTCTCGGGAGCGAGGTCTTGTCCCCCGACTTCCACAGGACCCGAGAGCCGTCTAAGATCGTTCTGCCCCGGGGTGCCGAGCCGGGAGGGCTCCTGGGGAGTGAGCGGGGGCCGAGCGCCGTTCCAACCTTTCAACTCCGAGCCAAGGAGGTCACGGGATGGACATCAGCAGGGACAAACTCCTGTGGATGTACGAGCGGATGCGCTTGATCCGAGAGTTCGAGGAGCGGCTACACGCGGATTTCGCCGCGGGCCAGATCCCGGGCTTCGTCCACCTCTATGCCGGCGAAGAGGCCGTGGCCGTGGGGGTGTGCGCGAGCCTGCGCGACGACGATTTCATCACCAGCACCCACCGCGGCCACGGCCACTGCATCGCCAAGGGCGTCGACGTCAAGGCGATGATGGCCGAGATCTATGGCAAGGCGACCGGCGCCTGCAAGGGCAAGGGCGGCTCGATGCACATCGCCGACGTCGACAAAGGCATGCTCGGCGCCAACGGCATTGTCGGTGGTGGGCCGCCCCTGGCGTGCGGTGCCGGGCTCAGCGCCAAGGTGAGAGGGACGGACCAGGTGACGGCCTGCTTCTTCGGCGACGGCGCCTCGAATCAGGGCACCACGGCGGAGGGGATGAACCTGGCCGGCATCTGGAAGCTGCCGGTCATCTTCGTCTGCGAGAACAACCGCTACGCGGAGACGACCGCGCCGGACTACTCCGTCTCGGGCCGCGACATCGCGGCCCGGGCGCGCGGGTTCGGCATGCCCAGCGTGGCCGTGGACGGCCAGGACGTCTTCGCGGTGTACGAAGCCACGCAGGAGGCCGTTGCCCGCGCCCGACGCGCGGAGGGGCCAAGCTTCATCGAGGCCCAGACGTATCGCTACTACGGGCACTTTGAGGGGGACACCATCCGCTATCGAGCCAAGGGCGAGGAGGAGCTCTATCGCTCGCGCGACTGCATGCAGCGCTTCCGCAAGACGGTTCTCGGGCAGGGGCTCCTGAGCGAGGCCGAGCTGGACGCCGTCGACCGCGGGGCCAAGGACGCCGTCGACGAGGCCGTTCGCTTCGCCCGAGAGAGCCCGCTCCCGGCCCTGGACGAGACCCTGACCGACGTCTACGTCAGCTTCCCCAAACCGCAACTGTGGCCGTTCCAGACGGTAGCGGTCTGAGCACAGGCTGCGTCCGTGCGGAGGTGATTCCCGTGGGCGACAGACAGTTGAGCTATCGCGAAGCGATCAACGACGCCCTGCGTCTCGAGATGCGGCGTGATCCCACCGTCATCCTCATGGGCGAAGACGTCACCGGTGCCCCCCAGAGCACGGACCCCGCCCACCTCGACGCGTGGGGCGGGGTGCTGGGTGTGACCAAGGGCCTGGTGCACGAGTTCGGGCGCGAGCGGGTGCGGGACACGCCCATCACAGAGTCGGCGTTCGTCGGCGCGGGCGTGGGTGCCGCCGCGACCGGCCTGCGGCCCGTGGTCGAGTTGATGTTCATCGGCTTCATGGGGGTGTGCCTGGACCAGATCACCAACCAGGCCGCCAAGATGCGGTACATGTTCGGCGGCAAGGCCAAGATCCCGCTGGTCATTCGGACGATGGTCGGCGCCGGGTTCCGGGCCGCCGCGCAGCACTCGGACTCGATGTACTCCACCTTTGTCCACTTTCCCGGTCTGAAGGTCGTCGCGCCCGCCACCCCCGCCGATGCCAAGGGCCTGCTGGCGGCGTCCATTCGCGACGACGACCCGGTCATCTTCTGCGAGAACAAGCTGCTGTACGACGTCAAAGGTCCGGTGCCCGAGGGGGAGTGGGTCGTTCCGCTGGGCCAGGCCGAGGTCAAGCGCGAGGGCAAGGACGTCACCGTCGTCGCCATCTCGCGGATGGTGTACACCGCCCTCGAGGCCGCCGACCACCTCGCGAAAGAGGGCATCAGCGTGGAGGTCATCGACCTGCGCACCCTGTCGCCGCTGGACGAGGGCACTGTCCTGACCTCGATCCGCAAGACGGGCCGGCTGGTGGTCGTGGACGAAGACAACCCGCGCTGCAGCGTGGCGTCGGACGTCGCGACCCTGGCGGCGACGGGCGCCCTGGAGTATCTGAACGCGCCGGTCCAGCTGGTGAC
>CAZDYT010000367.1:0-4693 GCA_964509395.1 uncultured bacterium | reverse complement strand
GTGCGCTCCGCGCCGTGGGGCGCCCCGTTCGCCGCGTCACCCGCGCGGCCTCCCCTGGTCTCGCGTGTGCCTTCATGCATGGGTCGGGTTAGGGCGCCTGAGGTTCCTCGACACTTGCGCCCACTCCGCCCGACCGTCCGCGCGCGCTCGACCGAACCGCTCCGAGCGGGGGCTTTGCCCGCGCCACTTCGGAGGAGGTTCGGAAGGGGGCGAAGCCCCCTCCAAGGATCTACGGCTTCCAGTGGCCCCGGACCTTGACCAGCGAGGCATCGATCTCGCCGACCGGGTCGGTGTAGGTGTACTCCAGGATGGGCGTCCGCTTCTTGATCCGGCCGGAGGTCTCGAGGAACGCGGCCGTCCGCTCCATGTCCGCGACGTACGCCTCGTCGAAGACCGGATTGAACACGTAGTTGTCCCAGAGGGCCCGGTTGGTCGCCACGTCCTGCTTCTGAAACTCGGCGAAGAGGCGCAGCACCTCGTCCTTGTTCTTCGGATCCGCCACGTAGCGCTGGGCCCGCAGCAGGACCTGCATGACGGCCCGGACCGTCCGGGGGTTCTTCCGGACGAACTCCTGGGAGGCCACCCACACGGAGCGGTTGTCCGAGATCTTGACCCGCTCCCCGCTGTTCCCGGCGAAGTAGCTGACGAGGCCCGTGTGGACCACCTTGGCGTCGACGCCCTGCAGCGCCCGGTACGGCCACGGCTCCCACGACAGGAGGGCCTGGATGTTTCCGGAAACCAGGCTGGCCAGCTGCTCCGGCGGCGGGAGGTTGACCACCTGGAGCCGCCCCTCGTCGAGGCCGTAGTGCTTGGCCATGTGGTGGAGATCGGCGCTCGCCGTCGAGCCCTGGAGCAGGCCGATCCTGATCCGGTAGAGGTCCTGTGGCGTGTTCACGTTCGCGTCCTTCCGGACGACCAGCTTGTCCAGACCCCAGTTGACGCAGTTCGTCCCCAGGATCACGATCGGGATCCCGTTGTGGAACATCGAGACGGGCGGGAGGTTGCCCGGCGTCCACAGCTGGATCTCGCCGGCCACCAGGGCCTCGCCCGCGAGCGCCCCCGCCGTGAACGTCTTGGTCGTGACCTCCGTGAACCCCGCCTCCCGGAACCACCCCTTCGTGATGGCGACGATGTGCGGCGCGAACGGCAGGTCGATGCCGAAGCCGAGCGCGAGCCGCTTGACCTCCGGCTCGGCGGCCCCCGCAGTCGCAGCCCCCCAACCGAGGAGTCCCACCAACAGCCCCGCGCACACGAGGAAGCTCCACCGACGTCCACGCATACGTACCTCCTTTGGATCGAACAGCGTGCTGACATGATCGCGGTGACGTGCCGACCGGGTCAAGCCCCGCGCCCCCGGAGGAGCCTTCGGCGGATCACCTCCCCGATGCCGTAGTCGGTCACGAGGTTGGTCGCCCCGATCAGGATGATCCCGAAGATGATCACGCCGATCTCGCCGAACTGCCGCGCGTGCATGACCAGGAAACCCATCCCGCGATCGGCCGCGATCAACTCCGCCGCGACCAGGACCCCGAAGCTCAGGCCCCAGCCGACCCGGATCCCGGTGGCGATGTCCGGCATCGCCGCCGGGATGGCGACGCGAAAGAGGAGCCGCGGTCCCCCGAGCCCCATCGTCTGCGCCGCCCGCAGAAGGACCGGGTCGATCCCGACCATCCCCTTGTGGGTGTTGGTCACGACCGGGAAGAACGCGCCCAGAAAGATGACGAAGACTTTCGAGGCCTCGCCCAGACCGAACCAGATGATCGCAATCGGGATCCAGGCCAGCGGCGGGATGGGCCGGAGCACCTCGATCACCGGATGGACGAGGACGCTGAGCCCCCGGTACCAGCCTGAGGCGACGCCGATCAGGATCCCCAGCGCCGCGGCGAGGCCGAACCCCCACGCGATCCGCCCGAGGCTCGTCCCCACGTGCTCCAGGATCTCCGCCACCGGCATCCGCTGCAGAGTGACCCCGACCACCCGCGTCGGCGCGGGAAAGATGAATGGGCTCACCAGGCCGCCCCGGGAGAGCGCCTCCCACACGACCAGCATGCCCACGGTGCCGGCGGCGCTCAGCGCCGCGTCCGACCAAGAGCCTCGCATCCTCATCGGCGAACCGACTCGAGCCCCCGCTCCCACGGAAGAAGGACCCGCTCCAGCCAGCCGAGCACCGCCGAGATGCCGAACCCGAACAGGCCAATCACCACCATCCCGACCAGGCTGATGTCGGTCCGGTAGAACGTCCGGGCCTCCATGATCAGCGCGCCCAGGCCGTGGATCGTGCCGATCATCTCCACCCCGACGATCACCATGAAGCCGACCCCGAGGGCAATCCGCATCCCCGCAAACGTCCGGGGCAGCGCCGCCGGCAGCACGACCCGCAGGAAGATGCCCAGCGGCGCGGTCTCGAGCGTCTTGGCCGCCCGGATGTAGAGAGGGTCGATGTACTTCACTCCGGCGATCACGTTGGTGAGCATCACCCAGAAGCACCCGTAGGCGATGAGGAGCACCTTGGAGAGCTCCCCGACGCCGAACCACACGATGACCAGCGGCAGGAGGCTGATCGTGGCCACCGACCGGGCGAAGGTGATGAGGGGCAGGCTCAGCTTGTCCAGGACGGGCACCCACCCGATGAGGATCCCCAGCGGCACCGCGATCGCGACCGCCAGCCCGTACCCCTGGGCGATCCGCCAGAGGGTGACCGCCATGTGCGTGCCGATCTGAATCCCCTGGGGGAACCCCTCGAGCGCCAGCTCCCGGAAGGTCAGCGCCAGCCGGCTGGGCGGCGGGAAGTAAAACGCCTTCAGGGAGCCGGTCAGCGAGAGGAGCTGCCACAGGGCGACGAGGCCTCCCAGCACGGCCGGCCCGGCCCAGCCGGGTCCGCCCTCCCGGCGCCGCGGCGGGCGCCCGGCCTCAGCCGAGGCTCCGCCAGATCGCCTCATACAACGCCACGAACTCGGGCTGGGTCCGCTCGTGCGGCCGGGGGAAGCTCACCGGGACCTCCTGCCGGATGCGCCCGGGTCGGGCCGTGAGCACCACGACCCGATCGGAAAGGACCAGCGCCTCCGAGATCGAATGGGTAACGAACACCACCGTCTTCTTCCGGGTGGACCAGACGCGGAGGAGCTCCTCTTGCATCTCGATCCGGGTGAGCTCGTCCAGGGCGCCGAACGGCTCGTCCATCAGCAGGATCTCCGGGTCGAGGGCCAAGGCGCGGGCGATGGCGACGCGCTGCTGCATGCCCCCGCTGAGCTCCAGCGGATACTTGTGCTCCGAGCCCCGGAGGCCGACCAGGTCGATCAGCTGAAGCGCGATCTCGCGCCGCTCCCGCGCGGGCATGCCCCGGCTCTTGCCGCCGAACTCGACGTTCCCGAGCGCGGTGAGCCATGGGAACAGGGCGTGCTGCTGGAACACCATCCCCTTCCCGGCGCCCGGGCCCGTCACCGGGCGCCCGTTGACCAGCACGGCGCCGGTCGTGGGCGCCACCAGGCCCGCGATGATGTTGAGCAGCGTCGTCTTGCCGCAGCCGCTCCGCCCGACGAGAGTCACGAACTCGTTGTCCTGGATGGTGAGCGTGATGTCGTCCAGGGCCAGGCCCCTGGCCGGGTCGTCCGACTCGTACCGCTTGGACACGTTACGGATCTCGATCTTGGCCATTCCCGTGGCGGCGCACGCCGGGGCCCCCGCCTCAGACGTCGAGGGCCATCAGCTCGCGTCCCCAGATGACCCGCCCATCGTAGACGCGGGCGATCTCGCGCAGGGCGCGTTCCATGTTGCCGGGCACCTCGAGGCTCGCGCTCTGGTGGACCAAGACGAGGGTCCTCACCCCGGCGTCCTGCGCCATGCGCGCCGCCGCGGCGCTCCCGCACATGTAATCGGCCTCGGGGGTCCCGTCGATGTCCTCCTGGACGTCCACGCACACGCAGATCATCACATCGGCACCCTTCGCGAGCTCGACCACGCTCGCGCACGGCCGCGTGTCCCCGGTGACCACGATGCTCCCGTGCGGCGAGTCCACCCGATGGGCCAGGGAGTCGAGCCAGGGCTGGACGTGCTCGGCCGGCGCCGCCCTGACCTCCCAGTCCCTGCCGCGCACGAGCCGGCCCGGCCCCACGTCCGTCGCCTGCACGACGGGCGGCCTCCGCGGCAGGGCGCCCCCCCGCCTCTGGTGCGCGTTGAGGCTCAAGGGGTGATTGACGCGGGCGATCCAGTCGTGGGCGAAGATCCCCTCCTTCTCGTCCAGGATGCCGCGGGTGAGCTTCTCGGTGGGCTTGGGACCGAACACCCGAAGGACCTTCTCCTCGCCGATGCTTTGATCCCAGCGGGTGAGCAGGAAAGCGGGCTAGTCGACGTCGTGGTCGAAGTGGTGATGCGTGAAGAAGAGGTAGTCCACCTGGGTCGGCACGAGGCCGGTCCGGACCAGCTTGTACGTGGTGGCCGGCCCGCAGTCGAACATCAGATACTCGTCGCCGAGCTGGAGGACGTAGGACGAGCCGTAGCGCTCGGGCGTGGGCGTCGGCGTCCCGGCCCCGAGGATGTAGACGCGCATGTCGTGTCCCTCCGAGCGGCCTCGAAGAGAACGCCGCAGGTCCCGGACGCTCACGGCTCGAGCACGTCCGTGACGATCTTGCCCTCGCACTGAGCGGGCGGGGCGATGCCGAGCAGGTGACAGAGGGTCGGGGCGACGTCGGCCTGG
>CAZDYT010000366.1:0-4728 GCA_964509395.1 uncultured bacterium | reverse complement strand
CCCTGGTTGTCCTCCCGGCAGTAGTAGAACGTCGCCGAGACCGTCACGCGGGCCTCGCCCTCCGCTGCCCCGACCTCGAGCGGGACGCGAACGGGCAGGCTCGGGGCCTCCAGCGCCCTCTCGCGCGCGCCCTCCGGGACGGTGAGCCCCGTCCCCGCGACCTCGCGCACCCGGTAGACGAAGGGGGCCGCCGGGCTTAGCTTGTACCCTGCCGGGAGCCGGATCTCGAGGAGGAGCGCGCCCTCTCCACCCGGCCGGACGGCGCTCGGCGCCAGGGTGACCCGCGCCGTATCCGCGAGGACGTCCGAGAGATCCGAGGCGCCGGCGTTCGGCGGCGTGAGGCCGCGGAGCACGAGCGTCGAGACCTGGCGCGTGGCCAGGTCGGCAACGCGGATCGCGTGGTTGTTCGTGTCGGCGATGTAGAGCTTCCCCTCCGCGACCGCAAGCCCGCCGGGCTCGAAGAAGCGGGCGGCCGTCCCGTCGACGTGGCCGGGCACGCCGTCGCCGACAAACGTCGTCGCGCGCCGTGTCTGGGGCTCGACGACCTTGATCTTGTGGTTGTAGGTGTCGGCGACGTAGAGCGTTCCCGCGTGGAAGGCGATGCCGAGCGGGTGCTGGAGCCGCGCCGCGTCGCCCTAGCCGTCCACGTCGCCGAAATCGAAGAGGCCCGTCCCCACGATCGTCCGCACCTCGCCCGTAGGGTCGAAGTCCGCCGAGCGAATGGCGCTCGCCTCACTATCGGCGAAGTAGAGCCGGGCTCCGTCGGTCGCGAGCCCGCTCGGCTGGGCCAGCTCCGCCTCGGCGAGCGGGCCGTCGGTCAGATCCTCGCTCCCCCGCCCCGCGTGCGGCCGGATCTCGCCGCTCGCGAGGTCCAGGGCCCAGATCTGGTGCGGCCCCGCCATCGCGATGTAGAGGGTGCTCTTCACGATCAGGAGGTCCCACGGGGAGTTGAGCCCGGTGCTCCGCGCCGGGCCCCGCACGGTGCGCGAGTGGCTCTGCCGGCCCGTGCCGGCGGCCGTCGTCACGCGCCGCGCGGCGAGGTCCACCTTCCGGATCAGGTGGTTCTCCCGGTCCGCGACGTAGAGCGCGCTCCCGTCGAGCGCCATCCCCTGGGGGTGATCGAAGCGCGCCTCGGCGAAGCTCCCGTCGCGCAGGCCGGCGTCGAGACCGCCGACCGTGTCGAGCACCTGGCCGTCCCGCCGCGCGACGACGATGCGGTTGTGGTTGGTGTCGGCGATGAAGAGCCGGTCGCCGCCCGGGTCGGCGAGGATCTTCCCGGGGAACGCGAGGAGGGTCGGGCCGAGCCGGTGCTTCTCGAGAGCGAGCGGGATCGGCTTCTCGTCGAGGGCGCCGCGCGCCTGGGCGTCGGCGATGAGGATCCCGATCACGCGGTCGAGGTCCTCGTAGTGGCCCTCGCCCTCGACGCCGCCGATGAGGTCCCCGTCCGCGTCGATGACGACGAGCGTCGGCCAGGCGCGCACGCCGTAGGCGCGCCAGATGCGGAAGTCCCGGTCGTTCACGACCGGCTCCTCGCGCTCGTAGCGCAGGATCGCCTGGCGGATCCGCTCGGACTCGCCCTCGTTCTTGAACTTGGCGGAGTGGACGCCGATGACGACGAGCGCCGGGCCGTACTTCGCCTCGAGCCGCTTGAGGTCGGGGATCACGTGAAGGCAGTTGATGCAGCCGTAGGTCCAGAAGTCCAGCAGGACGACCTTGCCCCGGAGGTCCTTCAGGGAGAGCGGCCGGTCGACGTTGAACCACCCGGCCCCCCCGGCGAGCTCCGGCGCGGCGACCACCTCGATCACCTGGGGCGCGCTCGGGGGCGTTTCCCCGGCCGGCTCCGAGGGCGGCGTGGGCCCCTGGCCCGACGCGGCCCCGGCGCCTGCCAGGCCGAGACCGGCCGCCAGGCCGAGACCCAGCAGCCCCCTTCTCAGGCCCCGCGCACGCCTCATCGTCCGCCTCCACTCCCCGGCCGGTCCGGCGGCATTGGGGTAAGATTACCCGGGGCGCGCGTCGGAGACAACAGGAGGCCGATCATGTGGCAGGGCACGGTGGTGTCGATCCAGATCGCACAGGAGGCCGCAGGCCCGATGGCGACGCTCGAGCACGTCGAGGCCGTCGCCGGCAAAGGGCTCGCGGGTGATCGCTACTTCCACCAGGCGGGCACCTACTCCGGGCGCCCGGGCTCGGGCCGCCAGCTGACGCTGATCGAGGCGGAGGCGATCGAGGCGATCGCGCGCGAGTCGGGGATCGACATCCCGCCGGCGGCCAGCCGCCGGAACCTCACGACGCGCGGCGTGCCGCTCAATCACCTCGTCGGCCGGCGGTTCCGCGTCGGCGACGTCGTCCTGGAGGGCACCCGGCTCTCCGAGCCGTGCGCCCACCTCGAAGGGCTCACCAAGCCCGGCGTCCTGAAGGCCCTCGTCCACCGCGGCGGCCTCCGCGCGGACATCGTCGTCGGGGGCGTGATCCGCCTGGGCGACGTCATCCGCCCCGACCCCGCCTGAAGCTCCCGCCGCCCGCCCCGGGGCCTGCCGCGGCGAACAGCCCCACGGTACTCGCTCTCCCGCACGGGCGCGAGGCAGGACTCGCCCGCGCCGCGCCGGGCGAGGAGCCGCTCCGCCGAGGCCGTGTCGCGCCCCTCCCCGCTGTCCACCATGAAGCGCATCACCTGGAAGGCCGTGTCCGCGGTGAGGTCGGTCGCGATCGGCCGGGCGCAGGTCACCGGGACGCCGTCCCCCACGAGCCGGACGGCGGCGAGGCGCTTGGCCGGCGTGATCAGGTTCATAGTCCCCAGTTCGACAGCGTCTTCAGGTAGCCGATGACCTCGGCTTCGCTCGGCGGCTGTGTCGGCATGCGCACTCCCTGTTCGTGGGGTCGCTTCGTCCGTTCGGTTCCCAGCGGAGCGGCGTGATGAGCCGTCAGGAGCGGATTATAGCGCGCGCGGCGGGGCTCCCGATCGGCGCCCGGCTCAGAGCTTGCGCGGGATGCCTCCGACTTTCGTGCGCACCGGGATCCCCTCCCAGTCGGTCGGGATCTTCGCCACCACGGGGCTGGCGGTGTCCGTGACGAGCACGGTGATCTCGCACTCCCCCAACGTGCCCGCCGAGATCCCGGCGCCCACGAACCCCGGTTCGCCCGCGAGCAGCTTCACGAGCCTCCGCTTCGCCTCCTGGGCCCGGGCCGGCGGACGCTCAGCCATCTGCGACGCTCGTCCCCTCAGGTGGCGATGCGCACCTCAAGGCGCCGCAGGATCCGACCGATGGGGATGGCGTAGGTCACCTCGTCGCTGCCGGCGAACAGGAGCGCGACGACCCGGCCCTGCGCGTCCACGATGGCCGAGCCCGAGTCCCCCGCCTTGCTGAACGCGCCCGCCGTCCCTTCGATGACGATCACGTCGTCCACGCGGACCATCCCCTGGTCGTACTCGACGTTGACCACGTCGAATCGTACCACGCGCACGACCCCCTCGGTGACCCCCGTCGTCCGCCCGGACTTCCGGACCAGCGCGTGGAGACGTGGGGTCGCGCTCCCCGCCGGCGGGCCGATGCCCAGGATCGTGCGCGCCACGCCGGAGGCCTGATCGAACTGCGCGATGGCGGCGTCCATCCAGTTCCGGCGGTTCTCGAACCTGAGCGGGACGACGCGGGTGAGGCGCGCGACGCGATCCGCGTTCCGTCCCCCGTCGAGCGTGCCCGGCTGCACGACGCCCGCGCCCTCGCTCACGCGGTTCTCGTCCGCGAGGACGTGGTTGTTGCTCAGGGCGCAGAGACGCCGCCCATTCCGGTGATCCCGGACGACGACCCCCAGCGTCCCCGCGAAGCGGTAGCTGACCGCGTGGAAGTCCAGCCCGACCGACACCCCGCCCGGGACCGGCCGATGGCGCTGCCGTTGGGGGATCGCGAGCTTCCGGGGATAGCCCACCCCCTCGACGTCGGTGCGAATTCCGGCGATCGCCGGCGGAATCAGCTCGGATCGTCGGATCCGGCCCCTGGGGTACTTCCGCGCCACCAGCACCTTCACGCACAGCTCACCGGTCCGCCGGCCCTCGGTCACCTTCTCGCCGATCCCGACCCCGACCACGTTCACCCCGGGCGCGGGATGAAAGCGCCTCGCGCGGCGCAGCGCGCGGGCCCGCGGGAGGCTCGCGTCGGCGGCGAGGAAGAGTCGATCCCGCAGGCTCTCCTTCGCGTCGACCAGATCCGCCGGAATCGCTCCGAACAGCGGAGTCTCCGGCCCGCGGCCGGCTCTCTTCGTCATGGCTGCCTCCCCGTGTAACGGCCGAGCCGAGGCTCTCGAGGGGTATTGGTATCCAAAATCACGTTGCCGAAGTCGTCGTGGTCAATCAAAGTCGGTGGCCCGGATCCCAGCCGGGCTCTCCACCTCGCAGACCTCGACGGGCAGGAGCGAGATGAAGGGATCAGTCTCGCCGGTTCGACAGGGCCCTTTTGCTGGGACCTAGTCACCCGCGCCAGGGTTGCACTCGGGGGCTCCGGCGACCGAGATGCCGATGGCGGCAATCAGGCCCTCATGCGCGGGTCCCACGACGGCACACCCAAATGCCACGCCCGTGACGAGCCCGTCAGGACTCACGGCCGCGATCGTGCGATTGCTCGTCCGGTAGATCGTTCCGGTTCCGGCCGCCGTCAGATCGCGCGTGGATCCACCCGGAAACTGCCCCACGACGGTGAGTTGCGTCGTCCCCCCGACGGGTACGACCAACACGAC
>CAZDYT010000365.1:0-4729 GCA_964509395.1 uncultured bacterium | reverse complement strand
GTGCGCTCCGCGCCGTGGGGCGCCCCGTTCGCCGCGTCACCCGCGCGGCCGTCCCTGGTCTCGCGTGTACTTTCACGCATAGGTCGGGCTAGGGCTTCGTCCCTCCGATCGCCACGTGCAGCCTCCGGGCCTCGTCCCGATCGCGCGGCTCGAAGCGGGTCCGCCCCGGACGGAGGGAGACCTCGCCGGCGTCATCCGGCCGGAGCGCGAGCGCCGTCCACGTGAGCCGCATCCCGACCTCTTTGTCCGCCGCGGCTCATTGTCGCATACGCGCCGGACCCCCCACCAGCGCGCTGCGCGACCTCCCGGCCCTTCGCCTCTCAGCGGGGCGGCGCATGATGCCGCCGACGGTCTTGATGGCGGCGTTCGCTGACCGCGGCGTGGTGAGGCGCGTGCCGTTGCCGTTTCGATTGCAACGGCCGCGAGTCATCAGGCGTTCTCCGGTCTCAGGCGTGCGGGTTCTTCCAGGATCTCCAGAAGGGCCTTGGCGCAGTAGACGCGGTCTCGCTTGGCGTGGCTCACATCCGTCACGATGCCCAGCTCTTCGAGCCTCGCCACCGCGCGTTGCGCCGTGGTGAAGGCGACGCCCAAGCGCTTCGCCACCCGCGTGATCGTGAGGAAGGGGTTCGCGGCCAGCTGGTCCACAAGGACCATCGGAACCTTCGACGGCATGCCGGCCACCGCGAGCCGCCACCGCGCCAGGTGCTGGTTGATTCGCTCGGCGCGGCTCAGGGCGTCCTCGGCCTGCCGGGCGACGCCGTTCAAAAAGTACGCGAGCCACTCCGCCCACTCCCCGCGCTCGGTGACGCTGCGCAGGCGCTCGTAGTAGTCGCGCCGCGTCGCTTCGAAGAAGGCGCTGAGGTAGAGCAGGGGCGTGGGCAGGATCTCTCGCTCGACGAGGAAGAGGGTGATGAGGAGGCGACCGACGCGGCCATTGCCATCCAGAAACGGGTGGATCGCCTCGAACTGGTAGTGGAGCAGCGCGACTTGAACGAGGGGTGGCAGGGACCGGTCGTGGAGGAACTTTCCCCAGTCCCCGAGGCACGCCGTCAGGCCACCCGGGGGAGGCGGAATGTGGGTCGCATTAGCCAGCGTCGCGCCGGGAGGCCCGATCCAGTTCTGCGATTGGCGGAATTCTCCGGGCGCCGCCCCGCCGCCGCGGACTCCCGCCATCAGCTTCGCGTGCAGCTCTCGCACCAGCCGCAGAGACAGGGGGCGCTTCTTGAGCCGCTCGATCCCGTGCTCGAGCGCGACCACATAGTTCCCGACCTCGCGCAGGTCGGCAGGGCTCCGCTCCACCGCCACGCCGGCCTCCGCGGCCAGCAGCTCGCCCAGCGTGGCCTGCGTTCCCTCGATGCGGCTCGAGAGCACCGCTTCGCGGCGGACGAACGGCCGGATGAGGAGGTGGGGGTTGGGGAGGCGCCCCCCCTCGCCGGCGAGGCGCCCGATGGTCCGGTCCGCGTCGGACAGGGCCAGGACGAGCTGCGGTGTCCAGGAGATCTCCGGGGGCAGGGGCTTGGGGACGAACGCCTCGCGCCCCCCTGGAACGGGGACGTAGCGCCCAGGAACTCCGGTCATTCGCGCACTTCCAACCTATTTTCGAGGCCGAAAACAGCCTCGCTCACTGTTAGCGAGATTAACAGGAAACGAAAATAGCCGTCAAGCCCGGAGAGGCGCCAGATTACTTGCCGCTCAGGGTGAGCCGGCCAACCCGTCCGGCCGGCCATGCGATGATTGGCGGTGGTGGCGCGAATCATGGCCTCGCGCTCGCCGAAGGAGGAGGGATGATGAGTCGCATCCCCGGGGTCCCCGAGGAGACCGCTCCGGCGGACGCGCGCGCGGTCTACGAGTCTGCCAGGCGGAAGTATGGCGTCGTCCCGCTGCCGGTGACGGTCGCCGCGCATCACGCGGAGATCTTCACGGCGTACACGAGCTTCGAGGGCGCGTTCGCCCGCGCCGCCCGTGTCGACGGCCGGCTCAAAGCCCTGGCGGTCGTGAAGGCGGCGGCCCTTGTCGGCTGCCCCTTCTGACTGGACATCGGCTCTGCCGTGGGCAGAGCCAAGGGCGTGACGGAGGCGCAGCTGCGTGACCTTCCGGCCTACCGCGAGAGCGCAGCCTTCTCCGCTCTCGAGAGGCTCGTGCTCGACTACGTGGTGGCGATGACGCTCACGCCGGTCGAGGTGAGGGACGACTTGTTCGCCGCGCTCCGGCGTCACTTCGACGAGGCCCAGCTCGTCGAGTTGACGGCTGTCATCGCGTGGGAGAACTACCGCGCCCGCTTCGACCACGCCCTCGGCATCGAAGCCCAGGGCTTCTCCGAAGGGGCGTACTGCGCGCTGCCCGAGCGCCGCTCGAGGTAGCACGGAGAAGAGATCAAGGCCATGGACCAGCCAATCATCCGGCTCTACGACGAGTTCACCCACGGTCACCTCGACCGGCGGCTGTTCCTGGAGCGGCTGGCGGAGCTGGTCGGCTCGACGGCGGCGGCGCTCGCGCTCCTGCCGCAGCTCGCGTCCAACGATGCGCTGGCCCAGACGGTCCCGGAGACCGACGCGCGCCTCCGGACCGCGGAGGTGACCTTCCCCGGATCGAAGCGACCGGTGAAGGGCTACCTCGCCCGGCCCGCCGGGGACGCGAAGGCGCCCGGCGTCGCCGTCATCCACGAGAACCGGGGCCTCCAGCCGCACATCCGGGACGTCGCCCGGCGCGCGGCCCTCGCCGGCTACGTCGCGCTCGCGCCCGACCTCATGTCGGCGGTCGGCGGCACGCCGGCGAGCGAGGACGAGGTGCGGAGTCAGTTCGCCCGGGTCGAGGGGCCGGTCGCTCTCGCCGACGCGCTCGAGGCGATCGACTACCTGCGGAGCCGCCCCGACGCGACCGGCAAGGTCGGCGTCGTCGGCTTCTGCTGGGGCGGCAGCCTGGTCGGCCGGATCGCCGCCTCGGGCGCCAACCTCCAGGCAGCCGTGATCTTCTACGGCACCGCCCCGCCGCTCGACCAGGTGCCGGCGATCCGGGCGCCGCTCCTGCTTCACTACGCCGGGCTCGACGAGCGGGTGAACGCCACGGTGCCGGCCTTCGAAGCGGCCCTGAAGCGCGCCGGGAAGACCTACACCCTCCACGTGTACGAGGGCGTCAATCACGCCTTCCACGACGACACGACCGCCGCCCGCTACGATGCGGCGGCGGCCCGGCTCGCCTGGTCGCGGACGATCGAGTTCTTCGACCGGACGCTCCGATAGCTCACCGGCCCGCCGTCCCGTTCGGTGGCGGCCCGCGCCGTCGCCCGACCGACCCCGGCCTCGCGCGAGGCCCGGACGGGGGCGCTCGCGGGGATCGGCCGCCGTTGCGCCCAGGTCGTCGCGGCAGGATCAGCATCGGCCAGGGGGGCCGCGCCCCGAGCCCCGCGAAGCACTCGTTCATGATCGAGTGCACCTCTTCGGGGTCGAGCCGCTCGCTCATCTTGGTGAACCCGCTGACGTCGCCGAACAGCACGGCGACCTCCCGCCGCTCCCCCGCCGGGGCGGCCAGCGGTGCGGGCGCCGGGCCGGCCGCCGCCGGGCGGGCCGGGGCCGGCGCGGCATCGAGCGGCTGTCCGCAGTTGCCACAGAACTTGAAGGTGGCGGGGACCTCGGACGTGCAGGTCGGACAGGTCATTGACGACTATGCTACCCCAGGGCGCGCCCAGGTCGCCCGGGCTTTCCGCGAGCGCCCAACCACGCGCGAACGCGGCGCCGGCGCGCCACGGGACGGACCCCTTGCCACCCCCCGGCGCTTGCGCTACGGTCGGGCTATCGTGGACAGGTCACTCGACAGGCCACTGGGCGGCCACCGGCGTTGGGAAGGGCGCCCGAGCTGACCGGGGGATGGTGACGCGCTGGGCCTCATGCAGCAGATCGGGGCCATCCCGACGCCTTGCCCTTCACCCTACGTGACGGAGGTGCTGGCATGGATATCCGATGGCACCACTCGCTGGACGATGCGCAGCGGGAGGCGCGGGGACAGGGCAAGTTCGTGCTGATCGACCTCTTCAACCCGGGGTGAGGCGGCTGCAAGCGCATGGGTACCGTGACGTACCCGAATCCCGACGTCCAGCGAGAGATCGAGCAGCATTTCGTCCCTGTCCAGTTCAACGTCGTCGAGCAGCGCCCGGTCATGGACCAGTTCAACTCGTCCTGGACGCCCACGCTGATTGTCCAGGACTCGGACGGCCGCGAGTATCGGAGGAGCCTGGGCTACCTCGACCCGGCGCGATTCCTCGGCGAGATGTCGCTGGCGCGGGTCGCGGCAAGCGTGCACCGGCGCAAGTTTGCGGAGGCGCAGACGTGCGCCGCCGAGGCTCTGGCGCGAACGAAGGGAGACCCGGCGCGCGAGCCTGAGGCCTTCTACTTCGCGGCGATCGCCGACTACAAGGTCGCCAACGACGGGGACAAGCTCGTGGCCGGGTGGACCAGGCTGTTGGACCAGTTTCCGGAGAGCGACTGGTCGAAGAAAGTGGCGTTCATCCGGAAATAGCAGGCGGCGGCTCCTCGTCGCCCAGCCCGACTCATCCGTCCCATCATGGCCTTCGCGAGGTATCCGGCCTAGACTTCGCGAGCCTTGGCCACGATGAACAGGCGCCGAAACGGAAACAGCGTGCGACCGTCCGCGCGCCGCGGATAAGCGGAGGCGACCAGCTCCGCGTAACACGCCTCGAAGCGGCTTCGCTCGGGCTCGTCGAGGGCGTCGAGCA
>CAZDYT010000364.1:0-4730 GCA_964509395.1 uncultured bacterium | reverse complement strand
TGCGAGTTCTGCGAGCTGTGCGTGCAGGTGTGCCCGACCGACGCGATCATCATGCTCAAGACCTTCGACCTGGCGGTCCACGATCGCCGGGAGCTCCTGCTCGACAAGGACCGGCTGCACGCGCTGGGTCGCCAGTTCCAGCCGTCGTGGGCGACCGGGACCGGGCTTCGGGCCATGCAGGCTCCCGCGCCCAAGGGCGGCGACAAGGCGCGGGCGGCCACGGGCGCCGCCGAGTGAGCGGCGAAGCGGTCGGGTTCGTCGTCGTCGCCGTTCTCCTCCTCGGGTCCAGCCTCCAGGTCGTCCTCTCGAAGAACCTCTTTCACTCGGTCCTCTGGCTCGCGCTGGCCCTCGTCGCCACCGCGGGGCTCTTCCTCCTGCTTCACGCCGAGTTCCTCGCCGCCGCGCAGGTGCTGCTCTACGCGGGCGGCGTCGTGACCATCGTCGTCTTCGCGATCATGCTGACCGAGCGGCTCGTTGGCCAAACGATCCGCCAGATGAACCGGGGGATCGGGTGGGGGGCGGTGGTGGCCGCGGCGGTCTTCGTGAGCATCGCGGGGGTGGTGGTCCGGACGCCCGTCGCGGGCCCGGCGCGGGCGGCGGAGCCCGGGACCACCGCGGCGCTCGGCCGGGCGCTCCTGACCGCGTGGGTGCTGCCGTTCGAGCTGCTGGGGGTGCTGCTCGTCGCAGCGCTGCTGGGCGCCGTCTATCTGGCGCGCACGGAGGATTAGTCTGATCCCGCGGGAGAAGGGCGCCCGGGAGGGGACGTGCTGAAGGCGTACCTGCTCGTCGCGGCCGCCGTCTTCGCGGTGGGGCTCTTCGGCGTCCTCACCCGCCGGAACGCGGTGGGCATCCTGCTCGGCATCGAGCTGATGCTGAACGCGGTCAACATCAACCTCGTCGCCTTCGCGCGCCACGGGGCCGGCGTGGCGGGCTGGGTCCTGGTCCTCTTCACCATCGCCATCACGGTCGTCGAGGTCGCCGTCGGGTTGGCGATCGTCATCGTCATCTTCCGCGTCCGCCGAACCGTGGAGGCGGACCACCTGACGCTCCTCCGAGGCTGAGGCCCCGGTGAGTCCCACGACGCTCGCCACCCTGGTCATCCTCTGTCCCTTCCTGGCCGCGCTGTTGCTGGGGATTTGCCCGCCGCTCCGGCGCGCGGGCCGGCTGGCCGCCCTCGTCTCGCTCGCCGGCTCGGGCGCCGCGGTCGTCTTCGCGGTCCAGCTCCTCTCGGAGCTGTGGCGGGCGGTGACCGCGGCACAGGCGCTCGGGACCGGCCCGATCCGGGAGGGGCTGGCCACGATCGCGTGGCTGCCGCAGGCGGGGCCGACCCCGTTGGCCTCGATCGGCGTCCTCGTGGACCCGCTCGCGACGGCCATGGCGGCCCTGGTGGCGCTCGTGGCCTTCCTGGTCCAGCTCTACTCGCTCGGATACCTGGCGGACGAGGCCGCACCCGCGCTCGGCCGCTACTACCTCTATCAGTCCCTGTTCGCCTTCGCGATGCTGGGACTCGTCTTCGCCCCCAACTTTGTCCAGATGTTCGTCTTCTGGGAGCTGGTCGGGCTCTGCTCGTACCTCTTGATCGGGTTCTGGTACACGCGCCCCGCCGCGGCGGCCGCGGCCGTCAAGGCCTTCTGGGTGACCAGGCTCGGCGACATCGGCTTCATGGTCGGCATCGTGCTCCTGTGGGGCGCGACGGGGATGTTCGACTTCGCGGCGCTCTTCCGCACCGTCGGGCAAGGGGCGATGGGGCCGGGGTACCTCGGGCTCTGCATGGGCCTCGTCTACCTCGGCGCGGTCGGCAAGAGCGCCCAGTTCCCGCTCCACGTCTGGCTCCCCGACGCCATGGAGGGGCCGACCCCCGTCTCCGCGCTCATTCACGCGGCGACGATGGTCGCCGCCGGCGTTTATCTGGTCGCCCGCACGTACCCCCTCTTTCTCGGTGCGCCGGGCGTCCTCACGGTGATCGTCTGGGTCGGTGCCTTCACCGCCCTCCTCGCGGCGACGCTCGCCCTCGTCCAGGCCGACATCAAGCGCGTCCTCGCGTACTCGACGGTCTCGCAGCTCGGCTACATGATGGCGGCGCTCGGGGCCGGCGCCCCGGTGGCCGGGTTCTTCCATCTCATCACCCACGGGTTCTTCAAGGCGCTCCTCTTCCTCGCGGCCGGCGCGGTGATCCACGCGGTCGCGACGAACGACATGTTCCGGATGGGGCGCCTCGCGCGGGGGATGCCGAGGACGGCCGCGGCGTTCGTGATCGGCGCGCTCGCCCTGGTCGGGGTCCCCCCGTTCTCGGGCTTCTTCTCGAAGGAGGCCGTGCTGGCGGGCGTCTGGACCGCGGCGCTCCCCGGGCCGTTCCTGATGCTCCTCGGGACGGTCTTCCTCACCGCCGTCTACGTGTTCCGGGCCGTCTTCCTCACCTTCTGGGGGAGGCATCGGGCGGACGCGCACCCGCACGACCCGCCCGCGGTGATGCTCGGGCCGCTCTGGGTGCTGGCGCTGGGCTCGCTGGGCGCGGGGGTGCTCGAGAGCGAATGGCCGCGCCTGAGCCTGGCCCAGTTCGTGGCGGAGGATGTCGACGCGGCGCTGCCCCACGGGCCCGGCTGGCTCCTGCCGGTGTCGGTGGGGCTCGCCGTCGCCGGGATCCTCGCGGCGTGGGCCGTGTACCAGCGCGAGGTCGTGTCGGCCGCGACGCTCCGCGGGGCGCTGGGCCCCCTGGCGCGGGCGGCTGACCACGGCTACGGGCTCGACGCCGCCTACCTGGCGGTCTACCGCACGGCCGTCCTCGGCGGGGCCCGGGTGGTGGGGTGGATCGATCGCTATCTGGTCGACGGCGTGGTGAACGTGGTGAGCGCGTGGACGCTCCGGGCCGGGGCGCGCTTGCGGAGGATCCAGACGGGGCGCGCCCAGGATTATCTCTACGGCGTGGCCGCGGGCTTTCTCCTGCTGGCGCTCCTGTGGGGCGTCGCCCGATGACGCCCGACCGCTGGCCGGTGCTCTCGCTCATCACCGCGGCCCCGTTCGTCGGGGCCCTCCTCATCATGTTCACCGGCCGCGGGCGCCCCCGCGCCGTGCGTGGGATCGCGGTGGCCGCGACGGCGGTCTCGCTCGTGCTCTCCCTCTACGTCTACGGGACCTACGGGCCCGAGACCGGGGGGTTTCAGTTCTACGAGCGGTATCCGCTCGTTCCGACGCTCGGCGTGGCCGTCGAGCTGGGCGCGGACGGGATCTCCATCCAGCTCATTCTCCTCACCGCGGTGATCATCTTCGCGGGCGTCTTCGCGTCGTGGACGATGCGCGTGCGGGACCAGGAGTTCTACGCCTTGCTGCTGACGCTCGTGACCGGCGTCTTCGGCGTGTTCTCCGCTCTCGACCTCTTCCTCTTCTTCCTCTTCTACGAGCTCGCAGTGCTCCCGATGTACCTGCTGATCGGCATCTGGGGTTCCTCGGGGCAGGTCCGGCCGCGGGGCATCTTCGCGTGGGCCTTGCGCGAGACGGGGGTCGGCACCAAGGAGTACGCGGCGATGAAGCTGACCCTCTACCTCCTGTTCGGGTCGGCGTTCATCCTGGTCGGGATCTTCGTGCTCTACTTCCAGGCCGGCGGGGGATCGTTTTCGGTCCTCGCGCTCCAGCAGGCGGAGTTCGCGTCGGGGGTCCAGCGGTGGGTCTTCCTCGCCCTCTACGTCGGATTCGGGATCCTGGCGGGGGTGTGGCCGCTCCACACGTGGTCGCCCGACGGCCACGCCTCGGCGCCGACGGCGGTCTCGATGCTCCACGCCGGCGTGCTGATGAAGCTCGGGGCCTACGGGATCGTCCGGGTGGCGATGGGGCTTCTGCCCGAGGCGACGGCGCACTGGGCCTGGCTGATCGGAACCATCGCCACCGTCAACATCGTCTACGGCGCGCTCTCGGCGATGGCCCAGACCGATCTGAAATACGTGGTGGCGTACTCCTCGGTCTCGCACATGGGCATCGTGCTGCTCGGGGCCGCGACGCTGACGGAGGCCGGCCTCAACGGCTCCGTGTTCCAGATGTTCGCCCACGGGATCATGACGGGGCTCCTCTTCGCCCTGGTCGGGCTCATCTACGAGAAGGCTCACACCCGCGAGATCGGCCAGATGGGGGGATTCGGGCGCCGGATGCCGGGCATCGCGGCTGCGTTTACGCTCGGGGCGCTCTCCTCGCTGGGGCTCCCGGGGTTGGCGGGCTTCGTCGCCGAGATCCTGACCTTCCTCGGGGCCTGGCAGTCCGCGTATCGCTGGTGGCTGTTCCCCGCGGTGGCGGGGACGCTCCTGACGGCCGTCTACGTGCTCCGGGTGGCGAAGCGGATCTTCTGGGGGCCCCTCGCCGAGGCCGAGCACGCCCACCTCGCCGACGCGGAGGGGCCGGAGTGGGTGAGCCTCGTCGTGCTCTCGGCGATTCTCATCCTCTTCGGGCTCGCCCCGGCGCTCGCCCTCGGGCCGGTTGACCGGGCGACGGTCGCGCTCCTCGATCGCCTGGGCGTGCTGCCGTGATGCTCCTGACGCTCGAGCTGGCGCTCGCCGGGCTCATGCTCGTCGTCTTCGGGCTCGGCCTCGCCTGGGGACCGGCGCGGCGTCGCGAGATCGGGCTGGTGACGGCCGCGGGCCTCGCCGGGCTCCTGGTGCTGTCGGTTGGGCTCGACGCCCGTGGGGTCCTCTTCGACGGGGCCTTCGCGGCGGACCGCGGACGGTTGTGGGTGGCTGACGGGGAGT
>CAZDYT010000363.1:0-4758 GCA_964509395.1 uncultured bacterium | reverse complement strand
CAAGCGCGTGACGCCCAGCTCTCTCGCTACCTCGGTCGCGGTAAGTTGAGCTCAGGACCGCGACCTCGGTCACGGATAGAGCGTTCGGTCTTCGGGCAGGCGAGACGCCGCGTCTACGCTCGCGCGGGCGCCCGCAGCCTCGGATCTCCCCAGCCGCCTCCGCCGCCCGACGCGACGAGGAACACGTCGCCGGGCCGCACCGGAATCCCGACCTCCTTGGTCTTCAGCACGCGGATGCGCCCGTTGGAGCGCAACCGGTAGCGATGCGGGAGCCCGTCCTTGCCGCCAGCCATGCCGCACGCGCCGTGGCGGACGCCGTCGCCTGCGGTGTTCGCCCGCGCGGGCTCTTTGATCTCCGCCACGAACTCGAGGACGCAGCCCACGCCGCCGCGATACTGCCCGTCGCCGCCCGAGTCCGGCCGGAACTCGTGGCGCCGGAAAAGGAGCGGAAAGCGCACCTCGGTGACCTCGATGCTCCCGAACTTGATGCCCCCCGCCGCCTGCCACTCCCCGGCCCCCGGCCAGCCATCCCCCGCGGAGAAGGCGCCGCCGCCCGGCCGCGCCTGGAACATGTGCCAGATGAAGGGTCGCCCGGAGCGCGGGTCCGTTCCGCGGATCGCGATGCGAAAGCGCCGCCCCCAGCCCGCCATGGCACGCTCCGGACACGCGCGCGCGAGTGCCTTGATGATGGCTTCCCCGATCTCCTGGGCGCAGTGGTTCGTGCACAACGTCACCGGCGCCGGCGGGTTCGCCCACACCACGGTCCCCTCCCGGGCCACCACGTGGAGCGGCCGGAAGGTCCCGTCGTTCTTGGGCGTGTACGGGTCGATGAGATAGGCCAGCGCCATCGCCACGGCGGAGCGCATGTTCGCGTAGGACGAGTTGACGAAGCCGATGACCTGCGGGTGGGAGTCGCTGAGGTCCACGGTGAGGTCGGACCCGCGCTTGGTGACCTTCGCTCGCACGTGGACGTCGCGGTAGCCGTGGCCGTCGTCGTCGAGGATCGCCTCGCCGTGGTAGACGCCGTCCTTCCAGGTCGCGATGCAGGCCCGCGTCTGCCGCTCGGCGCCGTCCAGCACCGCCTCGACGCCGGCCAGCGTGGTCTCCACGCCGTACTCGTCGAGCAGCCGATGGAGCCGCCGCTCGCCGACCCGGGCCGAGCCGATCATCGCGGCGAGGTCGCCCCGGAAGTCGCGGGGATGTCGCAGGTTCGTCGCGACCATGTGGAGGACGTCCTCCCGCACGACCCCGGCCTCGTAGAGCTTGAGCGGCGTGATCCACAGGCCTTCCTGCCAGATCTCGGTCGCGCCCGGGTTGTAACCGCCGTGGGTCGCGCCGCCGATGTCGCTCTGATGCGAGCGGTTGATCGACCAGAACACGAGCCGATTGGCCATCTCGGCCGGGACGCGCTCGGCCTGCGGCCTCGCGTCCGTCCGGCCTACCGGGGCGAACACCGGGACGAACGCGGTCAGATCGGGCAGGTGGTTGTTGCCGTGGTAGGGGTCGTTGAGCAGGAACACGTCGCCGGGGCGGACCCGGTCGCCGAAGAATCTCCGGACCGACTGGACCGCCCAGGGAAGCGCGCCCACGTGGATCGGCACGTGCTCGGCCTGCGCCACGAGCCGGCCGTCGGGGTCGCAGATGGCGGTCGAGAAGTCGCGGCTCGAGTTCAGGATCTGCGAATAGGAGGTCCGCAGCATCGCCTCTCCCATCTCCTCGACGATGGCGTGGAGGCGGTGCTGGATGACCGACACGGTGATGGGATCGACGCGTTCGCCCACGAGAGACCTCCTTGCGCTTCCGTCGGAGGAGGCTTCGCCCCGCTCCGAGGGCCCGTTGGGCCACGCCCAACGCTTCTGGGACCAACCTGTCGAGCGCGTGACGGCGCGACTCGGCGATCTGCGAAGGACCGGATGCCCCGGGAACGCCGAGGGATGCGCCATTATAGGGGGTCGGCCGAGCCCGCTCAAGGGCTTCGCGCCGGCTATCCACGAACGGCAGGCGAGACGGAGGACGGCCGCGCGGGCGGCGCGGCGACGAGGTCGCGCATCGGGGCCGCCCGTGCCATGATAGGCGCGATGCCCGGCGAGCTCTTCCCCACCACCGTCATCGGCAGCCTGCCCCGGCCCGCCTGGGTCCGGGATCTCATCCTGGACCGGAAGAGCGGGCAGCTCTCCGAGGACGAGGCCGACCGGCTGCTCGACCGCGCCATCGATGCGGCGCTGGCCCTCCAGGAGCGCGCGGGGCTCGACGAGGTCACCGACGGCGAGTGGCGCCGGGAGAGCTACGTCAAGGTCTTCGCCGAGCGCGTCCGCGGGTTCCGGCCCGACCTGAATCCGAGCGGGGGCCTGCCGTACCCCGCCGCGGTGGCCCCCATCGAGTACTACCGCCCGATCGCCGCCGAGGAGGTGCGCTACATCCGGCCGCGCACCCGCCGCCGCGTCAAGGCCACGCTCCCCTCGCCCTACATCATCGGCCGGCGCATGTGGCACCCCGAGCACTCCCGGGCGGCGTACCCCACGCGGGAGAAGCTGATGGCCGACTGCGTGGGCGTCCTGCGCCAGGAGATCGAGGCGGTCCGCCGGGCCGGCGCGGACACGATCCAGCTCGACGAGCCCTGGCTCGCCACGCTGGTCGACCCCCGGTTCCGGGACGAGGAAGGGATCCGGGACGTCCAGTACGAGATGGACCTCTGCGCCGATCTCCTGAACCAGACCCTCGACGGCATCGGCGGGATCGCCACGGCGGTCCACCTCTGCCACGCCCACTTCGCCCGCCAGCACAAGACCGAAGGGCCGTACGACCTCATCCTGCCGGCTCTCGCCAGGGTCCGGGTCGGCACGATCTCCCTGGAGTACGCCAGCCCCGTCTCGGGCGGACCGGCCTCCCTGGCCCGCTTCCCGGCGCACGGCCGGCTGGGCCTCGGCTGCGTCGACCACTGCGACCGGCAGGTGGAAACCCCCGATCAGGTGATCGCGCGGGTCGAGGCGGCGATGCGCTACCTCCCGAAGGAGCGCATCGCGCTCCACCCGGACTGCGGCTTCGCCCCGTCGGTCCAGAACCCGATGGACCTCGACGAGGCGTACCTCAAGCTCAAGGCGATGTGCGAGGCCGCGCGGCGCCTCCGGGCGCGCTACGCCTGACAAGGCGCGGATCGGGGTCCGCCTGCGGGAGGAGCGGATCCCCGTCCGGCAGCTCATCGAGCTGGCGCGCCTGGCGGAGGCGTGCGGCTACGAGAGCGTCTGGGTGCCCGAAGGCTCGGGCAAGGACGCCTTCGCCCAGCTCACGGCGTACGCCCTCTCCACGCATCGGGTGCGGCTCGCGACCGGGATCGTCACCATCTACCCGCGCTCGGCGTCGATCCTGGCGATGGCGGCGGCTACCCTCGACCACATCTCCGGACAGCGCGCCATCCTCGGGCTCGGGATCGGGCACAAGGAGTCCCTCGAGGCGGGTCACGGGGTCGTGTTCGCGGAGCCGGTCCGCCGGATGCGCGAGTACGTCACGCTGATCCGGGCGATCCTCCAGGGCGCGGCGCTGCCGGAGGCGACCCTCGCGCGGGTGACGCGCTTCCGCCTCGAGTTCACCCCCGAGCGGCCGATGCTCCCCATCTACGTCGCGGCGCTGGGCCCTCGGATGTGCCAGCTCGCGGGGGAGGTGGCCGACGGCGTGCTCCTGAACTGGGCCACGCCCGAGGCCGCGACCGAGGCGATCGCCAACGTGCGCCTCGGGGCCCGGCGCGCGGGCCGAAGCCCGGAAAGCCTCGACGTCGCCTGCTACATCCGCGCGGCCGTGGACGGCGACGCCCCGGCCGTCCGGCGACACCTCGCGCGGGAGACCGCGCGCTACGCCGCCCTCGACTTCTACCGCCGGATGTTCGACCGGAGCGGCTTCGCTCGCGAGACCGCCGCCATCGCGGCGGCGCTGCCGCGGGGCATCGACGCCGCGGCGGAGCAGGTCTCGGACGGGATGCTCGCGGCGGTCAGCCTCTTCGGGAGCCGTGACGCCTGCCGGAAGCGCCTCGAGGAGTACCGCGCGCTCGGCGTCACCCTGCCGGTCGTCGCCCCCGTGCCGGCCGGCGCGGACGTCTACGGCTCCTGGGCCGCGACCCTCCAGGCCTTTGCCGCGTAGGGACGATTCCGATTACGCTCGGCCGCTCCAGGACGACGGGGTAGACCGCGCGACGGCGACCGTTGACGCGCTTCGGCTGCGGCTCAGCGGCTGCCGGCATGCCGGAGCGACGCCCGGTAGGTCCGAGCGCCGTCCGATGAGGTGTACACGAACTCGGCCGCGTCGGGTCCCTTGGATGTGACCGTGACCGTGGCCTTGCTCGAGTAAACGAGACGCACCCCCGACTCGCCGAGCGTGGGCTTGTGAATCCCCCCGCTCCGCCCCCGTCCCGTCACGCCAACGAGGGCGCGGAGTTCCCCGCGTGATGACCGGGAGAGGAAGAACAGCAGGATCTCGTTCGTCTCGTGGAGGAGCCCGTACCAGACCCCCGTCAGGCCCTGGAGGGCCTCCGGGAGCTCCCCCGCGTCGGCGATGGGAGGCCACGAGGGAGGGGACTGGGGAAGCAACTCGCGCGCGACCGCCCACTCGTCGGCCGGAGGCCGGCACTCGAAGCGGCCCCCAGGGATCTGGGAAGCCGTGAGGAACTCGACGAGGCACATCCCGTAGCGCAGGGCGAAGACCCCGCCCGTGGCGCCGCCATGCCCCGTGAGCCCCCCGGTCTCGTCCACCAGCCAGAACGGCATGCCT
>CAZDYT010000362.1:0-4779 GCA_964509395.1 uncultured bacterium | reverse complement strand
CCGTCACTTTCCTAATTAATCCGCGGAGGGAGCCGTGTCAAGGGGGATCCGCCACCGGATCACTCTCGGCTGGCACCTCGACCGCGAGGCGGAGAAGACGGATCCCGCGATCGGGTCGGGTCCGATGTCCGCCGCCGGCGGACCCGCGCGTCACCGTGGACCCAGGGGTGCCGGCGCCGCGGCTCCTTGACACCGGTCGGACCGTTCCCTACACTGAGGCCCGTGCTGGTCCACAAGTACCTGAGATGTTTCGCCTTTCTGAGCCAGGGCGCCGTTCCGTGACGGCCCCGCCCGGTGAGCCCGTCAACCGCCTTTACGCCGCCCTGCGGCTCATCGCCCGGTTCTCGATCTGGTTCTTCTACAAAGCGGTCGAGACCCGACACCCCGAGCGGGTCCCGGCCCGGGGACCCGTCCTCCTCTGCCTCAACCACCCGAACAACCTGATCGACTCGCTTCTGGTGGGAACGGTTCTTCCGCGAAGGGTCCACTTCCTGGCCACGGCGACGCTCTTTCGTCACCCGCTCATGGCGCGCTTCCTTCGCCGGTGCGGCGTGATCCCCGTCTACCGGAAGCAGGACGATCCGGACAAGATGGACCGGAACGCCGAGATGTTCGCGGCGTGCGTCGAGGCGCTCCGGCAGGGCCGGGCGATCGCGATCTATCCCGAAGGGACGACCCACGCCGAGGCGCGCGTCCAGCGCCTCAAGACCGGGGCGGCACGGATCGCGCTGGCCTACGAAGCAGAGCGGCCCGACCGCGGCGAGCGCGCCGGCGAGTTGGCGGTCATCCCGGTCGGCCTCACCTTCGAGGCGCGCAAGTCCTTCCGGGGGCGCGTGCTGATCGCCTTCGGGCCGCCCGTCCCGCTCGGGCCGCACCTCGAGCCGTACCGCCAGGACCCCGTCAACGCCGTGGACGCCCTCACCACGCGCATCCGGTGGGCGATGGAAACCCAGGTGATCCACGCGGACCGGATCGACCTCGCGGAGCTCGTCCGCGCGGTCGAGGAGATGTACGGCAGCGATCTGGTCCGCCGGCTCCGGGAAGAGCGCGGGCTTCAGCCGACGGAGATCGACCCTCTGCGTCTCTCGCGGGCCATCGCGGACGCGGTCACGCACTTCAAGGTGCACGAGCCGGAGCGCGTCGAGCGCCTCTGGCAGCGCATCCAGGGGTATCGCGCCCTGCTGGCCGAGTACCGGGTCCGGGATCAGGCAGTGGAGGCCCGGCTGGCCCGCCCGCCCGCCGTCCGCCGCGTCCGAGCATCGGGCCTCGCGGTGCCCGGGCTGCCCCTCTTCGCATACGGCGCCGCCGTCAATGCGCTCCCCTACCTCGGGCCGCGGTGGCTCTCCCGGCGTCTGGCGCGCAAAGAGACGGACTACGCGACCGCGCGACTGCTCGCGAGCATCGTCACGTTCCCGCTCTTCTGGGGGCTCGAGACCTGGATCGTGTGGCGCTACGCGAGCGTCCTCTGGGCCCTCCTCTTCGCCCTCTCGCTTCCCCTGAGCGGTCTCGTGGCGTACCACTACCTCGCCGGGCTCGGTCGCCTTCGAACCCAGCTCCGCTTCGGCGTGCTGGCCCTGACCCACCGCCACGCCGCCTCGCGCCTGCTCGCCGAGCGCCAGGCGATCATGGCCGAGCTGGAGCGCGCCAGGCAGGACTACGTCGCCGCAGCGCAGCGGACGCTGGCGTGAGCGTCTACCTCCTCGAGGAGCTGTCCTCGGCCGCCCCCGACGCGCTCGACCGGACCCGCACCGTCATCATCCTCACGGTGAGCCCGCTCGAGCAGCACGGTCCGCACCTGCCGCTCGGCGTGGACGCCTTCAGCGCCCGGCACTTTACGCTCCGGGTGCGCCAGCGGGCGGTGCGAGACGTGCTGGTGGACTACGGGGAGTCGCTCACGCGGGCCGGCTTCCGCTACATCCTCGTCGCCAACGGCCACGCCGGCCCCGGCCACCTGGTCGCGCTGGAGGAGGCTGCCGCCATCGTCTCCCGCCGCCACGGGGTGACGATGGCTTCGCTCAGCGGCCACCTCGTGTGGGAGTTCCTCCGCGGCGGCTACCTTCCCAGGATAGAGGCGGCGCTCGGCCGGCCGCTCCCGGCGGCGCGCGACCCGCTGGCCGAGCGGCTACGCCCCAACGACCCCCTGAAGCACGGAGGACAGGGGTACGTGGGGCACCCCGCGCTCGCCGACCCCGCCTTCGCCAAGGCGACGCTGGAGGTGCTGCTGAGCGAGGCCATGGGACTCGTGGACGGCCTCCTCGCCGGGCGCATCCGACGGACCGAGCGCCGCTCGCCCTTCTTCGCCATCCCCTTCCTGCGAACGCGCTTCTGGCCATGGGTCGGTCCAGCGGCGGGTGCGGCGGCCCTCGTGGCCCTGGCGGCCTGGTGGGCGCGCTCGTGATCGTGGCGATCCTGGGTGGGACGGGTAAGGAGGGCACCGGCCTGGCGCTGCGCTGGGCCCGCGCCGGCCATCACATCCTGATCGGCTCCCGCAGCGCCGAGCGCGCCGGAGCGCGAGCGCGCGAGCTCGGGCGGCAGGTGCCGGAGGGCGTGTTCGAGGGCCGCACGAACGCGGCGGCCAGCCGCGAGGGAGACCTCGCCGTCCTGACCGTGCCGCACGCCGGCCACCGCGCCCTCTTGACCGAGCTGCGGGCGGCGCTGGCCGGCAAGATCGTGCTGGACGCCGTGGTCCCCCTCGACTTCACCGGGCCGCGCCTCTACGCGCCGCCCCCCGAGGGCTCGGCGGCCGAGGAGGCGCAGGCGGTCCTCGGCCCCGGGGCACGGGTCGTGGCGGGGCTTCACGCCCTCGCCGCCCACGAGCTGGGCACCCTCGACCATGAGCTGGACGCCGACGTCCTGATCTGTGGGGACGACCGCCAGGCCAAGAGGACGGCGGCGGCGTTGATCGAGGACCTCGGCGCCCGCTGCCTCGACGCAGGGCCGCTCACGATGGCGCCGATCCTGGAAGGCTTGACCGCGGTCATGGTCCGGCTGAACCGCCGCTACCGATCCAAGGCCGCGGCCTTGCGCATCACCGGCATCGACACAGGGGCATCGCCGCCATGACCGACGCCGGGCTGGTCGTCCGCCACGAGGCCCTCAAGGCCTGGACCCTGGCCGTCCTCGAGCGCCGGGGCCCGCCGCCCCGCGTCGCCGAGCTGGCCGCCGACCGGCCGCGGAGCCCAAGGTCGTGCGCGATCCGGGGTCGACCGCGGCGATCGGAGAGGATCCGGACGAGGTCGCCGGCGGATCGGCTCAGGCGGGATTGCTCGCGAGCTTCCCGTTGACGCCCCAGTGCGACTTCTCCACGTCCTGGAAGACGATGTGCACCTGATCGGGCGTCGTCTTGCCGATCCTCACCATCACGTCCGTGATGGCGACGACGATCTCCCGCCGCTGCTGCTCGGTGCGCCCTGCGTACCACTGGATCGTGATGTTCGGCATGGGGGCCTCCCTGTTACGCCGAGGTTCGGAGTCGTCGCGGCGGCATGATCTCGGCCGCGCCGGCGGCCTGCCAAGCGGTCCCGCGCGCGTCGCGCCTGCTCGCGGTCAGCGTCCGCGGCTCAGGCCGACGCCGAGGAAGAGGACGACCACGGCAAGGATGATCAGGACCCGGTCGAGCCAGCGGAGGCCGCTCAAGGCGAGGGCCGGCGCCACGCCCTGCTCGATCTCCCGCCTGACGCGCGGGATCAGGGCGAAGTCCCGATGCGCCGCCAGCGCCAGCAGCACGATGACGAAGAGCACCTTGGTGATCAGCCAGGGACTGCCGAGGCGTACGCGCCGCAGGTTGTCCAGGCCCGTCACGAGCAGAAGGCCGATGGCCGCCCACGCCGCGATCCGCGCGCGGGAGAGGAGCCCGAGGTACGCGCGCTCGCCCCGGGCGAGCGCCGGGACGACGAGGTGGCTCGCATACAGGAGCCCGCCCACCCACACGGCCGCCGCCAGCACGTGGAGCCAGACGACGACGATGCGGATCATCCCGGATCCTCCCGGACGAGCCGGAGTCGGATCAGACGCTTCAGCATCCTGTCAGGGCAGGACGGCTGCGATGACGCGCTCGGTCTCGCGGAGGTCGGCGAAGACGTGATCGGGCTGGCAGGCCGCGAGCTCCACGACGCTGTGACGCCCGGTCGCTACCGCGACGCACGCGGCGCCGAACGCGCGGCCACAGCCGACATCGAGGGGGGTATCCCCGACGACGACCACGTCGCGGCCGTTGAAGCTGCGCCCGACGAGCGCCTCGGCCCGCCGCGCCGCGACCGCTGGCAAGCGCGTCCGGTCGGGATCGTCGGAGCCGTAGGCGCCGAGCCGGAAGCGGGACCAGAGGCCCGTGCTCCTGAGCTTGAGCTGCGCGCCCCCCTCGATGTTGCCCGTGAGGAGTCCGACCACGCAGCGCTCCGAGGCTGCCAGCGTTTCCACGACGGCGGCGACGCCGGGGAAGAGGGTGACGCGCTGGCCGTCGCCGATCTCCGCCTCCAGGTGTTCGAGGTAGCGCGCGAAGAATTGCCCCTCGCGGGCGGCGATGGCCGGCGAGGCGAGGCCGGCCGCCGCGAGGAGGTCGCGCACGATCTGTGGGTCCGTCTTGCCATGAAAATCGTAGCCGTCGATGGGTCCCGCCGTGCCGTAGACGTCCAGGAACGCGCGGTGCATGGCACGGCGCCCCGCGCCGCTCGCCGAGAGCAGAGTGCCGTCGACGTCGAACAGGACCAGGCGCATCGAATGCTCGACTAGTGCGGGTCCAATTAACTTCGCCTAGCGTCGTCCTCGGTCGTCGGCGGCCCT
>CAZDYT010000361.1:0-4790 GCA_964509395.1 uncultured bacterium | reverse complement strand
GATCGCCGAGGTAGCGGCCCCAGTCGCTGAGAGTGATGTTCGAGGTGATGGCAGTCGAGCGGTGGTCCTCGTGGCGGCGATCGACGAGGTTGAAGAGGCTGTGGGCGGCGGTGGGCTCGTCGTCGCGCTTCTTCACCTGGCCGAGGCCGACGTCGTCGACGAGCAGCAGCGCGGGGCGGCTCCAGGCGCGCAGGCGCTGCTCGTAGCTGCCATCGGCGAGGCCGGCGTGGAGGTCGTCGAGCAGGTCCACGCAGCGGCTCCTCATTGCCGGTGGTCCAGTTGGCCCGTTTGCCGGTCAGTGGTGGACTCGGCGGGGGCGCGGCGGGGTCACGGGCGGGACGCTGAAGAAGTGGTTGTGGGTGCCGCGGGGCGAGAGGGATTGGCGGGGGGCGAAGAGACGGTGTCGTCTCTCCGCCCCCGGGATGGTGAGTAATCAGTCGAGCGGTGCGCCGTGGACTTCCTTTGGGTTCCGGAAACTCTTGCCCGTGAATCGCAGGACGGTAGCGCGATCGACGAGGCGATCGACAGTGGCGATGGACTCGGCCTCCGAGGGGAAGAAGCTGGCCCACCTGGAAAAGCCGGTGTTGGCGGTGACGATTGTCGAGCCGACGCCGTGTCGTGCGGAAACGACACGGAAGAGGTAGGTGGCCATCTGGCGATCGAAGCCCTCGTAGCCGAGTTCGTCGCAGAGGACGAGCTCGGGCTTGGTGTAGCGCCGCAGGGCGCGCTTGAAGGTGCCGTCGGCGAGGGAAGCGTGAATATCCTCGAGCATCACTGAAGTGACGGTGAAGAGGGTCGAGTATCCGCGGAGGCAGGCGGCGTGCGCGATGGCCTTGGCGATGCGTGTCTTGCCGAGGCCGGGGCGGCCCACGCAGATGATGTTCCTCTTCTCGTCGATGAAGCGGCAGTTGAGGAGCTCCTTGATGACACGGGGCTCGAGTTGGGGTCGGGCCGCGAAGTCGAAGGTGTCGATGCCCTCGACGGTGCCGAGACGCGAGCGCTTGAGGCCGCGCGTGAGCTTGCGCTCCTGCCGCGCGGTCCACTCGGTGCGGAGCAGGCCGAGGGCGAAGTCGGTGTAGGACGGGCTGGCTTGTTCGGCGTGGGCGAGCAGGTCGCCCAGAGCATCGCGCAGGGCGGTCAGATCGAGTTCCTCGGCCATGCGCATCAGTTCGTCAGGCGAAGGCCGGTCCGGAGGCTCACGCCTCTTCATCGCTGTCCTCCTTGGTGACGGGCGGTTCAGAGGAGTCGTTCTGTTCCGAGGGCGGATCTCCCGGCGTGGTGGTGTCGAGGTGGCGGTACTGGTCGAGCGAGCCGGGATCGACTTCCCCCAGGGTGGCGCGGGCGCGAGTGGCCGCGTCGACGGGGAGAGGAGGCTCGGCGGGCAGCGGATCGATGCGATCGAGGATGCGGCCGACGGCCTGGGCGCTGTAGCGGCGGTAGTCCTGAGCACGGGTGGCGGCGGCCAGGAAGTGCGCGTCGCCGTGGGTTTCGGCCAGCCGCCACAGGGCCTTCAGGTGGATGTGCGCGAGGGACTTCATGCGCACTGTGATGCCCTCGACCAGCGGTGCCAGGGAGGGGAAGCGCTTGAGCAGCGCCTGGTCCAGCGCGGATGCGCCGGAACCTCCCTCGCCGCCTCCACCGCCTCCCCCCCGAGGGCCATGGGGCAGGCCCAGGTAGTGAGTGGGATCGACCTGCAGCTTGCCCTTGTCCTCGTCGGCCACGTAGCGGCGGGACAGGGCGACACGTCCCTGGCGGTCGAGGACCTCAAAGTGCTCCGCGTAGAGCCGGACCGCGACGGAGCGGCCGGCGAGGTGATGGGGGACTGTGTAGAGGGTCCCTGCGATCGAGACGGTGGCATCGGGGCCGACTTGACGCATGGAGTCCTCGTGGACGCCGAAGCGGGCCTCGGGGAGTCGTACGAGGAAGTCGCGCTCGGCCAGGAAGGCCTCGGCGGGGACGCGGCGGGTGGTGCCGTGCACGCGACGGTTGGCGATGGTTGTGGTCCAGGCCTCCGCGCGGGCGTTGAGGTCCTCGAAGCTCGCGAATGAGGATCCGCGCAGGAGGTCCTTTTCCAGGTAGTCAAAAACTCTTTCGTCTTTTCCCTTCCGATCTGGATGCCGCACACGGCATGCAAAGGGCTCGAAGGCATAGTGGCGCGCGAAGTCGAGCAGTCGGGGATGCCAGAGGACGGTCCGGTTCCTCCCGACACGTCCGAGGACGACGGTGGCCATGTTGTCGAAGACCAGACGGAGGGCCACGCCGCCCATGGCTTCGAAGGCGCGGGCGAGTCCCTCGAGCAGCGTGGACTGGCGCTCATCGCGGTAGAAGCGCAGGTGCAGGAGGCGCGAGAACGCGAGCACGCAGCCCAGGGCGTGCACGCAGCGGAGCGCGCCGGCGATCATCACGGTGAAGATCGACCAGTCGACTTGCAGCTCCTGGCCGGGCAGGGTCTCGAAGCGCCGCTTGGCCACCGCGGGTGCGGGGTGGCTGGGCAGGGTACGGACGTAGTCGGCGAGGATGGTGCGGCTGCCCTTGTAGCCCTGCTCACGGATCTCCCGCAGGATGCGTGTGAGGGTGAGCCTCTGAGCGGCCTTCTCGCGAACGGTCTCGCGGAAGGGGTCGAGCTTGCTCGCCCGGTCGATCGGCGAAGGTCCCGGCGGCGCAATCGTCACCCCCTCCTCTTCCAGGATCCGGCGGACCGTCTTGCGGTCGCGGCCCACGGCAGCGGCCGTCCTGCGTATCGCCTGACAGCGGTGAAACACGTCGAGGATCTGCTGCCGCTCCTCGGGACTGAGCGTTCGCGAAGGTGGCGGCGGCTCGCTCGGGGGCAGCGTCTCTTCCGGGGTCGGCTCCCGCTGTGGCGGGCTCGGGTCGTTCGGCATCTGGGTCGTGTCGTTCTCGTCGGTCATCGTCTTCCTCCTCCTGTGTGTCGTCGGCTGATGCCGCCCTTGTGGGGACGGCGGTGGCTTGTGCGGTCTGGGTCAGCAGGTCGAGCGCGGCCCGGTGTTGGGCCTCGAGGCGCCGGCGTTCGGCCGGGGAGAGTCCCTCGGCTGGGATCTCGAACGAGGCCAGATCGTGCAGGGCCTGCGTGATGCGGCGGAGACGCTCCTCGAGCCGGACGCAGAGGGGTCCGAGAGCGGGGCGAGGTGGGTCGGGGCGTACAGTGCGGAGCGGCTGAGCGAGCAGCCCGGTGCGCTCGCTCGGTGTGGCGGAGCGGAAGGTCGAGATGAGAGCCAGGCTCTCCTGCGTACTCAGACCGTCGCGCTCCACGGCGTGCTGGAGCGCCTCCTGCTCCTTGTGGGGCAAGGCACACAATGCGTAGGCGACCGAGGGTCGGACCTGACCATGGTCGAGCTGGCTCTTGAGCGAAGGCGCCAAACGCTGCGCCAAGACGCGCCGTCGTGAGACCCAGGCCGGCCGGCGGCCGGTCCGTCGCGCCACCGCCTTCTCGCTCTGGTGGTCCTCCGAGATGAGGGAGTCGACCACGCGGGCCTCGTCCATGGCCGTTGTGCGGCGCGGGGGCGCGTTGGCGCGCAGGAGCAGGAGCTTGCACTCGAGCGCGGATGAGGCCTGCTCGACAAGGACGGGGATCTGACGATGCCCCGCCGTCATCCAATGCGCCAGCCGCTTGAAACCGTCCACGACTTCGAAGCAGCCGTCCTCCCGCGCCGCGACGCGCAGCGGCATCTCGGCGAGGACAGGTGCGGCTTGCGGGGGCGGCGCTGCGCTCGAGCGCAGCGTGGCCAGACTCGTGCGCAAGCTCTCCACCTCGAGCCAGCGCACCTCCGGCACGCCGTTGGCCTCGGTCACCTCGGGACTCACGGCCGGCGGTGGTGGGCGAGCACGCGCAGGCGCTTGCGCTGCTCGTAGGTCTCGTGTCCCAGGTGCAGCTCGAGCTCGCGCCCGACGAGCTGGCCGAGATCGACTTCATCCCTCTCGCCTGGCACGAGGTCGCAGGCCTGGCACAGCGAGAGCAACCGCCGATGGCCGATGGCCACCGCGCGAGGGTTCAGGCAGGAGACGACGAAGTACTCGCTGACCCGGTCCCACGCCGGGTCCACCTCGAGCACCTCGTAGACAACCTGGATCGTGGCGTTGCCACGCTCCGAGACGCGCTCTCTGACGGAGCGAACGAAGGCGGAGTAGTCGCCTTCGTCGGGGATCACTGCCTCGATCGAGTGATGATCGAAGCGGACCATGGGGCCGGGCATCGTGTTCCTCCTCAAGGGGGCGCGCTCTTGATGAGTGGCCCCCCCGCAGCGTCAGGGTGACGCAGCCCGGATCGCGTCTTGCGCGACCGGCGGGGGAACTCTCTGCCGATCCTTCGGCCGCTCAGCGACTTGGCGGGCGATCTCGTCTTGCACGGCTTGCAGGACTACTTTCGCCGCTGTCGCAATGAAATCAGTGACTTGGACCCCGATCTCGTCTTGCGCGAGATCCCAGGGAACTTCGCCCAAACGGTCGGTCATCCGCAGCGGCGGAGGGCGCCGCGGACGCTCATCGCCCAGCCTCGACGGCCTCTCGGCCTCACGCGCCACCTCAAAGCGGGCGCTGAGTCGTCGTTCCCGGAAATAGTCGGGATTGCGCTGCCGCCACGCGGCCTGCGTCTTCTTCCGGAGCTTCGGACGGCACTCGCCGCCGCAGGCGCGCTGGCGCGCCCCTACGCGACCATCAGGCCGGAACCACCGCCGACAGATGCAGCACGGTCGAGTCTTCCACACCCCCAATGATCCAACCCGGGTGGGGACCAACTCCCGTCAACGGCCTCAAGTGGACCACCGGCATTGAAG
>CAZDYT010000360.1:0-4804 GCA_964509395.1 uncultured bacterium | reverse complement strand
CCATGGTCGCCGCGCTCGCCCTCCTGGCCGGAGTCCGCGAGCCGCGGCGCCCGCGTTGGAGTTAGGGTACTCGGAGGGGGGCTCCGCCCCCCTTCCGAGACCTCCCCCGGGACAGGAGGGCGCGGGCAAAGCCCGCGCCCGGAGCGGAACACCTTGAGGCGTTGCGGTCGTGCTTTCGCGGGTGGCGCGATTTCCCCGACAGGTTCCAGGTGCAGATTCAAGTAGATGCGGCGAGCGAAGGCGGCCGCCGCGGGCGGCGGCTCACGGGGTGGCAGGATTCCCCGAATGGTATACTGCGCCGCGTGACCCCGCCCGACCTCGCCGCCCTCAGCGCGGTCGGCTCGCCTGCTCGCGAATGAAGCAGCCCGGGCCACGGATCTTCTACGGCTGGGTCGTGCTCGCCGCCGCCGTGGCCCTCATCACGGTGGGGGTCGGCATCACCTTTTCGCTCGCCGTGTTCCTCAAGCCGCTCGAGGAGGAGTTCGGCTGGAGCCGCTCGCTCATCGCGGGCATCGCCCTGGTGAACTGGCTGATCTTCGGGGCGTGCGCGTTCGCGTGGGGCACCCTCTCCGATCGCATCGGCACGCGCCGCGTCGTCGTCATCGGCGCCGGGCTCCTCGGCGCCGCCATGCTCCTCTCCAGCCAGGTGGGCACTGCCTGGCAGCTCTACGCGGCCTTCGGCGTGCTGGGCGCCGCCGGCTCGAGCGCCTTCTACGTTCCGCTCTCCGCGAGCGTCACGCGCTGGTTCGCGGCCCGTCGCGGCCTGGCGCTCGGGCTGCTCTCGGGTGGCATGGGGCTCGGCATCTTCCTGGTCCCCCCGCTCGCGCGGGCGCTCATCACGGCGCTCGGCTGGCGGGCGACCTTCGCGATCTTCGGCCTGCTGACGTGGGGGGTGGCGCTCGTGGCCGGCCGCTGGCTCTACGACCGGCCGGCTGACCTCGGCCTTCGGGAGTACGGGGGGCGCCCGGCCCGCCCCGGCCTTCCGGCTTCCGCCGGAATGGATCCGGGTCAGGTGCTCCGCCACCCGGCCTTCTGGGTCATCGGGCTCGTCCACTTCTGCTGCTGCGCCGCGCACTCCGGGCCGATCTTCCACATGGTGGCGCACGCCATGGACCTCGGCGTGGCCAAGATGGCCGCGGCGAGCATGCTCGGACTCTCCGGCGCGACCAGCATCGGCGGCCGCATCGGCAGCGGGCTCCTCGCCGACCGGTTCGGTGCCAAGCCCGCGCTGGTGGGAATGCTCGCGCTTCAGGCGGCGACGCTCTCGACCTATCTCGTGGCGCAGGCCGAGTTGCCGCTCTTCGGCGTGGCGCTGGTATTCGGCTTCGCCTACGGGGGCGCCATGCCGCTCTACGCGCTCGTGGCTCGCGAGCTCTTCGGCGAGCAGGTCATCGGCACGGCCTTCGGCGGGATCTTCCTCATCTCGGCGATCGGCATGGGGCTCGGAGCCTACGCCGGGGGTTGGCTCTTCGATCTGCTGGGCTCCTACTGGAGCCTCCACCTCTCGAGTACCCTCGTCGGCGTGGCGGCCGTCGCCGTCGCGCTGGCGCTTCGCGCGCCGGAGCCGGCGCTGTCATCCGTCGTCGGTCTTCGTCACTCGTGAGGGCCGGGCGCCAGAGGCCTGGCCGCCGCGTCGCTCGGAGCCCGCTCGGAGGGCCCCGAAGTGCTCCGCCCCGTTGAGTTTTTCCGATTGACAGCCTCCCTCCCGGGGTGCTATAGGATTGCCAATCCCGGCGCCGTGTGGTCGGGATTCAACTTTCGGTGAAGGGCTCCCTGACCCTCGCCCCAGCACGCGTCACTCGGGACGGGCTTCCGTCTCGGGAAGCCCTCTGTGCCGGGCCTGGATGGCCGACGTTTCGGACTCTCAACCCTGAGGAGGCAAGGTATGGACAAGCCCCGTAACGACCAGAGAGACCGGATCGAGCGCCCCGACATCGGCCGCCGCACCTTCCTCAAGGTGACGGGCACCGCCGCAGCCGCCGCGTCCACCGGGGTGGCGGGCATCCTCGAGTCAGGCCGCGCGCCCGCGTGGGCACAGGCCAAGAAGCTCCACCTCCTGCACTGGGTGGACTTCGTCCCGGCCGGGGACGAGGAGTTGACCCGGCAGGTCGCGGAGGCGGGCAAGGCCCTGGGCGCGGAGATCACGCTGGAGCGGATCAACGCCAACGACCTGCAGGCGCGGATCACGGCGGCCATCGAGTCCGGCTCGGGCCCGGACATCATCCAGATGCTCCACAACTGGTCGCACCTCTACCAGCGGGCCCTGGTCGACGTCAGCGACCTCGCCGCGTGGAAGGAGAAGGACCAGGGATCCTACTACGAGCTCAGCAAGCAGGCGGCGCTCGTCGGCGGGAAGTACCTCGGCCTCCCCTACGGCGTCGTCGGGAACGCGGTCGTGTACCGGCGAGACCTGTTCGAGGAGGTCGGGGAGAAGGCCCCGAAGACCTGGGAGGAGAACCGGCGGATCGGAAAGAAGCTCAAGGCCAAGGGCTTCCCCTTCGGCCAGACGCTCGGCCACACCTTCGGCGACGCGCCGACGTTCAGCTACCCGTATCTCTGGTCGTGGGGCGGCAAGGAAGTCGAGAAGGACGGGAAGAAGGTCGCCATCAACTCGACGCAGACCGTCGAGTCGGTGAAGTTCCTGGTGGCGATGTGGAAGGACGCCTACGACGAGGGCGGGCTCGCCTGGGACGACACCAACAACAACCGGGCGTTCCTCTCCGGGACGATCTCGGCCACGCTGAACGGCGCCTCCATCTACATCGAGTCGAAGCGGAAGCCCGACCAGTACAAGACCGACAAGGGCGACCAGATGTGGAAGCACCTCGACCACTTTCCCCTCCCCGGCGGCCCCGCCGGCCAGTTCTCCTACCACGCCCCGTTCGCCCACTCGATCATGAAGTACTCGAAGAGCCAGCCGCTCGCTCGGGACTTCCTCAAGTGGCTCCACTCGAAGGAACAGTTCGGTAAGTGGTTCCAGATCGAGGCGGGCTACTCGGTCGGCTCGAACAAGTCCTGGGAGCAGCACCCGATGTGGGAGAGGCTCGACCCGCCGATGAAGCCCTACCGGACGGCCTCGGGCTTCGCGCGCGGTTTCGGGTATGCGGGGCCGTTCTCGGCGAAGGCCACCGAGGTCTACTCCAAGTACGTCGTCACCGACATGTACGCCAAGGCCGTGCAAGGCATGGCGGCCGAGGAGTCGGTGAAGTGGGCGGAGGGCGAGCTGAAGAAGGTCTACGGGTAGCGCGGAGAGCCGCCGCGAGGGAGGCCGCCCGCGGTGCCTGTCGGAGGCTTAAAACCGGTCGTCGGCGGGGCGGGCGAGGTCGGGGAAGCGACCGCCCGCCTCGCCGTGATGGCGCGCGCCGGGCCGCGCATGGGGCCCGTCGCGCGGGCGCTGGAAGACGAGCGCGTCCTCGGCGCGCTGCTCCTCCTTCCGACTATCATCCTCCTCGCCCTGTTCATCGCCTACCCCTTCGTCAAGGGCGTCTGGCTCAGCCTGACGAGTGCGACCGTCGGGAACCCCGGGGCGTTCATCGCGATCAAAAACTTCATCAAGATCTGGAACGACACCATCTTCCAACAGGCGGCGTACAACACGTTCGTCTACACCGGCATCGCGACGGTCGGCAAACTCGCCCTCGGGATGTGGCTCGCCCTCCTCCTGAACCGCCACTTCCGCGGCAAGCGCCTCGTCCGCGCCTCCATGCTCCTCCCTTTCATCATCCCGACGGTGCTCTCGACGTTCGCGTGGAAGTGGATGTTCGACCCCACCTTCAGCGTGTTGAACTGGTCCCTCTACCACCTCGGGGTGATCCAGACCCGCATCGGCTGGCTGACCGACCCGGTCCTGGCGTTGGGGTCCGTCATCGTCGTCAACGTCTGGCGCGGCATGCCCTTCTACGCGATCACGCTGCTGGCCGGGCTCCAGACCGTGAACCCGGAGCTCCACGAAGCCGCCGCCATCGACGGCGCCAACGCCTGGCAGCGCTTCTGGCAGATCACCTGGCCGCTCCTGCTGCCGGTCACGATGGTGGTGACGCTCTTCTCCGTGATCCAGACGTTCGCGGACTTCCAGCTCGTCTACGTCCTCACCGGCGGCGGGCCGGCCAACTCGACCCACCTCTTCGCCACCTACGCGTACCAGATCGGCATCACCACGGGGCTCCTCGGCGAGGGGGCGGCCGCCTCCCTGGCGATGTTCCCCATCCTGTTCCTCATCGTCGTGATCCAGCTCTGGTACATCCGCCGCGTGGAGGGCGCGTGATGGCCGGGCGGGCCGGCTCCGGGGCCGGCATGGTCGAGGGTGCCCGCTGGCGCAAGTGGGTCTTCTTCTACATCCCGCTCACGCTGTTCATCGTCGGGACCCTGTTCCCCTTCTACTGGATGCTGATCACCGCGGTCCGGCCGGACGGCGAGCTCTATCGGCCGTGGCGCGCCGTCAACAACGCCCCGTTCTGGACGACCCACCCGACCGTCGAGCACGTCATCTACCTCTTGAAATGGACGATGTTTCCCACCTGGCTCTGGAACACGATGTTCATCGCCATCCTCTCCACGATCATCTCGCTCTTCTGCGGGCTCCTGGCCGGCTATGCCCTGGCGCGCCTGCGGTTCCCGTTCGCCGGCGCCCTCGGGACCGGGATCTTCGTGACCTACCTGGTTCCCCCGACCCTCCTCTTCATCCCGCTGGCCGACATCATCCGGAACTTCCGGCTGGGCGACACGCCGTGGTCCCTCATCCTGACGTACCCCACGTTCCTCATCCCGTTCTGCACGTGGCTCCTGATGGGGTACTTCAAGACGA
>CAZDYT010000359.1:0-4805 GCA_964509395.1 uncultured bacterium | reverse complement strand
GGCGGACTGCCTGCTCGAGTCGATCCGCTCGCCGAACGGCGAGATCCGTGAGACCCGGGGCCGGCCCGCCACGAGCAGGGCGGGCCTGAATGCCGGCACCCCGTCGCTCCTCGCCTGGCCGCTGATCCGTGCCGCGGTGGACGCGTTCCTCGCGGTCGACGACGCCTTCGCCGAGGATGCCATGCGCCGGTTCCACGCCGGGACGCGGGGTGACCCTCGGATCGTCGCGGGGGAGTCGGGGGCCGCGGGGCTGGCGGGGCTCCTGGCCCTCTGTCGCGAGCCCACGCTGGCGGCGGCTCGTGAGGCGCTCAGGCTCGGGCCCGAGGCGCGGGTGCTGCTGGTCAACACCGAGGGGGCGACCGACCCGGACAGCTACCGGAAGATCGTGGGGGCGGAGCCGTGAACGGGGATCTCGCGGGTCGGGTGGCGCTCGTGACCGGGGCGGGCCAGGGGATCGGCCGGGCGACAGCGCTCGCGCTGGCCCGGGCGGGGGCGGACGTCGCGGTCAACGACCTCCAACCGGGCACGGCCGCCGAGACCGCGGCCGGCATCGAGGCCCTCGGCCGCCGCGCCGTCGCCGTGCCGGCCGACGTCGGCGTGGTGCGCGAGATCGAGCCAATGATCGCTCGGGTGGTCGCGGGCCTGGGCCGGCTCGACATCCTCGTCAACAACGCGGGCCTGATCCGGCCCCACCCCTTCGGCCAGGTGACCGAGCGCGACTGGGACGAGACCTTCGCCGTCAACGCCAAGGGCCTCTTCTTCTGCACGCAGGCGGCGGCGCCGGTGATGACGCGAACCGGCGGCGGCGTCATCATCAACCTCGCCTCCATCGCCGGCCGGGGCGCGCCGACGCTCTCGCCGCCCTACGCGGCCAGCAAGGCGGCGGTCATCAGCCTCACGCAGCAGAGCGCCCGCGCCCTGGCGAAGCACGGAGTCCGCGTCAACGCGATCTGCCCGGGGATCGTCGACACCGAGTTCAACTGGCGCCTCGACGAGCTGATCGGGGTGCAGCAGCAGGGGCTGCCGAAAGGGGAGTTCCTGCGCCAGCGGGCCGCCACGGTGCCGCTCGGGCGGCTCGCCGAGCCGGAGGACGTGGCGGCGCTCGTGGTCTTCCTGGCGTCGCCGGCCGCCAGCTACATCACGGGCCAGACCGTCACGGTGGACGGCGGCTTCCTGATGTACTGAGGACGCCGCCGTACGGAGGACGCTGTGCCGAGACCCGCCCCGTCCCGACGGGGCTGACGGCCCCGGCGCCTCACCCCCGCGCTCAGCGGAGGGCCGGGAGGAGCGCGCGGGCGGTGAGCTCGATGGCGGCGAGGTCCTCCTGATCGAGGAGCTGGAGCATCACCCGCCCGATCCCGAGGCCCTCCCAGCGACGCAGATCCCGGGCGACCTCGTCGGGCGTCCCGTGGAGGTAGCCGGCGGCATGCCACTCGCCCTCCTCCTCCGGGAGGCGCGGGAAGATCGCCCGCGCCTTCTCGCGGCGCGCCCTCAGCTCTGCCGGCGAGCGCCCGAGGATGATCGGGACCATCAGCGACCGCCGGAGGGTCGCGAGGTCCCGCCCCACGGCGCGGCAGTGCCGCTCGAGCACCGCGAGCTTCTGCGGGTACTCGTCGACCGTCACGCGCGTCACGTTCCACTCGTCGGCGTGCTCCGCCACGATGCGGAGCGTCCGCCGCTCGCCGCGCCCGCCGATCACGAGCGGCAGGGCCCCGGGCGCCGGCCGGGGCGACGCCTGCGCCTCGACCAGCGGGTAGTACGGTTGTTCCAGCGTGACCGGCCCGCCGCGCCAGAGCGCGCGGATCGCGCGGGCGCCGCACTCGAGCCGGTCGAGCCGCTCGCGGAGCGCCGGGAACGGGATGCCGAACATCCGATGCTCCCCGTCGTGCCATCCCGCGCCGATGCCGAGATCGAGGCGACCGCCCGAGAGCTGGCTCACCGCGGCCGCCCGCTTCGCCAGCAGGGCCGCGTGGTAAAAGGTGAGGGGGCAGACCAGCGGGCCGAAGCGGATCCGCCGGGTCGCCGTGGCCAGCCACGTGAGCGACGCCCAGGTGTCGAGCGAGCCCCGCGTCGGGTCGCCCGCCAGCCCCGTCAGGTGGTCGGAGCGGAACAGCGCGTCGAATCCGCCCTCCTCCGCGGCGCGCGCGAGGCGCTCCCAGCGCTCCCAGGTCAACCCTTCCTGCCCCTCGATCATGATGGCAAACTTCAGGCTCATCGTGCCTCCGCGCGTCGGCTCGGGGTCACTGCGACAGTTTGCGCCCTGATCGCGCCCCCCGTATGATACGCCCGTGCGCGGCGTCGAGCAGATCCCGTGGCTCTACGACAGCCTGTGTGCGCTCGCCGAGTGGACCGGCCTCGGCCGATGGCGGCGCTGGCTGGTCGAGGGCGCGCGAGGCCAGACGCTCGACGTCGGCTGCGGCACCGGGCGCAATCTCCCGCTCTACGGTTCCGGTGTGACCGTCGTGGGGCTCGACCCGGCGTGGGAGCCGCTCCTGCGCGCGCGGCGGCGCGCGCCGACGGCGTGGCTCGTGGTGGGCAGCGCCGAGGCGTTGCCGTTTCGGGACGGCGTCTTCGACACCGTCGTGAGCGCCCTCGTCTTCTGCAGCGTGTCGGATCCACGCCGTGGCCTCAGCGAAGTGCGGCGCATCCTTCGCCCGGGCGGCACGCTCAGAATGCTGGAGCACGTGCGCTCCACACGCCCGTGGAAGGCGCGGCTGCAAGACCGCATCCAGCCCTTCTGGACCCGCTTGATGGGAGGCTGTCACCCGAATCGGGAGACGGAGCGCGCCGTCGAGGCCGCGGACTTTCTCATCGACCCCGAGGGCCGGCGCGCCAAGGGCGACATGCGCCGCTTCGCCGCCCGGCCTCCGGCCCGCTAACCTCCCTACGTGAAGAGTGCCCGTTCGGCGAGGGGGATCGGGAGGGCGCCGCTCCGCGCGAGGCGGTCGTGGAAGGCCCGCAGCGTCACGACGGCCGAGCTCCCCTCCTGGGCGAAGTACCGCTCGCGCAGGGCGAGGATCTCCAGGCACCCGGTGAGGTAGGCGGAGGCCTGGGTCGGCCAGCTGCAGTAGCGGCCCACCTCGGCCTTGGCGGTAGGCTCGGGGAGGTTGGCCTTCGCCATCATGAAGCGCACGGCCTCGTCGAAGCTCATCTCGCCCATGTGGAGGCTCGTGTCGACGACGATGCGGGCCGCCCGGAAAAGGGTGGCCTCGTACTGGCTCATCTCGTGACGGGGGTCTCCGAAGAACCCCTGCTCGCGCATCATCTGCTCGGTGTAGAGCGCCCAGCCTTCCGTGAAGTACGGGGTGCGGAACGTCCGCCGCACGGGGCTCGGATTCGCCTTCAGGGAGACGAGGTGCCAGTGGTGGCCGGGGTAGGCCTCGTGGACCGCCGTGGTGGGGATGCTCGCGTAATTGTTGTTCTCGAGTCGCTTCTGCACGTCGGCGTCGTCCGCCCCGTCGGGCGGGAACGGGACGAAGAAGTGGCCCCGCATCGAGGCGGAGAACGACGGCGGGCCCTGGTAGGAGGCCACGGCCAGGACGGGGCGCTGGAACGGCGGCGACGGCCGCACGACGCACTCCTCACCGTCCGGGAATGAGACCAGGCCGCGCTCCCGGAGGAAGCTCCGCGCGCGCTCCGTCCACTCGGCGTAGGCCCGCTGCATCGCTTCGGGGGTCGGCGGGTGAGCCGCGTTGAGGTCCTGGAGCACCCGCGCCCAGTCGTCGGTGCGGGCGACGACCCGCGCGCAGCGGCGTAGCTCGGCGGCGAGGCGGTCGTACTCCTGACGGCCGCGCTCGCGGAGGGCGCGGGCGTCGTACCGGAGCAGCTCCTTCTCCCGGAGCAGGCGGCTGTAGCGCGCCTCGCCGATCGCCCACCCGCCCGACGCCTTGTCGCGGAGCGCCTCCAGGACGGCGGCGAACTCCTCCAGGGCCGCCGCGGCCACAGCGCCGGCCTCCGCCAGCTCGGCCCGCGGGCGCGGGTCCGCCACCTCGGCCGGAAGGAGCTCCCGCACGTAGCGCGCGCCCGCCCGCGCCTGGGCGAGGGCGCGCTCGACGTAGACCCGGGGTGCCAGCTCGGGCACGAGGTTCCGCCGGCCCTCGGCGAGATTCCGGGGCAACGCCCGGAGCCGGGTCGCGGCCGCACGGGCGAGCTCTGGCTCGGGCCGGAGGCGATGGAGGAAGAGGGTGAAGATCCCGTTGAGCCCCGGCGCGAGGTAGGTGTCGGGCTGGCGGCGCCACATCTCCCAATCGGCCATGATGGCGCGCCCGCGGAGGACCGAGAGGATGAGGTCGCGGTCGATGCGCTCGTCCGCGCCCAGGTCGGCGTCCCCTGCCTCCTGGAAGCGGACGAGCCACGCGGCGCTGCGCCGCCGGCGCGCATCGAAGGCCGCTTCGGAGAGGTCGTCCAGCTGGTCGTCGTATCCCTCGATCCCCAGCTGGCTCGCCATCACGGGAGAGCTGGCGTACTCCTCCTCGAGGAACGCCCGGGCGAGCTGGGCAAACGGCACGGTCACGACGTGGAGCTGCTCGCTTCGCGCAACGCGAGGATCATCCCGAGACGAGGGTCCCGAGCGTCCGGAGCCGGTCGAGCTCGGCGGGAGTCTCGACGACCTCCGCGCCCTCGGGGAAAGCGATCCGCATGGCGCCGCGCTCAGCGCGGGGAGAAGCGCTGGGCGTTGCCCATGTGCGGCCAGACGACGGCCTGCACGTTGGCCAGCATCTGCTTGAGATGGTTGCGGTCGTGGTGGACCCACTCGTGGAGCAGATCCGCGAGGAGGCCGTCGTCCGCACCAACCTCCAGCGCTA
>CAZDYT010000358.1:460-4806 GCA_964509395.1 uncultured bacterium | reverse complement strand
TGAGCACGGTCACGGTTCCTGATGGCGGCGCGGTCACGCTTTGCGATGGCCATCCGACCCGGCAGACGGCGGGGGACAGCGAGAGAAGAAGAGGTCCGCGTAGGCGCGTAGCTCCTGATCGCTGAGTTGGTCGGGATCGAGGTCGCGCGGGATCTCGCCGATTGCGATTTCAGCGGGCGCGAGCTGCGCACGAAGGGTCTGGGCGGCTGCGGCGCCCGCCGCGTCGCCGTCGAGGAGGAGCAGGAGGCGTGAGGCGGGTTCCAGGAGTGTGCGCTGAGGCTGGGAGACGGTGGTGCCGAGGAGCGCGACGGCGGGTATCCCAAGCTGGGCCAGTCGCATGACGCTCCAGGGGTCCTCGACGATGACGAGCCCGTGTTCGAGACGTTCGCGGACGCGATGGAAGTTGAAGAGGATGGTTCGCTTGGGCAGCCGTGCCGGCAGCTTCCACTTGCCGTGGCGGCGGGCCTCGTCTGGATCGAGGCGGCGCCCGGCATAGCCCAGGGGTAGGCCGTGAGGATCGTGGAGGCGGACGGCGATGCAGCCTTGCAGGAAGCCCTGGCCACGATACAGACCGGTCTCGAACCGACGCGCGCTGGCGGGGCAGATCCCTTTCTGGGCGAGGAACGGCACGTCGGGTTCGAGACGGAGCCGGCGGGTGAAGGGCTCGAAGCTGGCGGCAGCGGCCAGCGGCGCTTGGGCGGCGCTGTGGCCCGCGAGGGACGCAAGCCAGACAGCGGTATCCCGATACGAGCGGCCGTCCAGGAAGCGTACGAAGTCGATCACGTCACCGCCGCGCTGGCAGCGGGTGAAGCAGTACCAGAGGTTCTTGTCGCGGTTGACCACGAAGGCTTGGGGATTGTCGCCGCGGTGCAGGGGACAGGGACCGACGAGGCTGCCGCCACGCGTGCGAAAGCCCTCGAGCAGGCCCTTGGCGGCGAGGACCTGCTCGAGGGAGACGACCGATTTGAGGTACTGGAAGTCGAGCGCGGCCAAAGAGCTCACGGCCGTGCGGCGGGGGCGCGCACGCGGTCCCGCTTGGCGGAGGGGGCGAAAACTTCGAGGTAGAGCTTCTCGTCGAGCTGAGCGAGCTGGCGCTGGAGCGCGGCGACGAGCAGCTCCTCAGCCATGTTCATGAGCACCCGGGGATTGCCGAGCGCGTGCTCGCACAGGGTGTTGATCAGCTCGGGGGTCATGAGCTGGGGGTTGCCGGCCCGCTCCAGGCAGTGGCGCAGGCATTCGAGCAGATCCTTGGGGCTGAGCGACTCGAGGATCAGGCGTGCCCGCAAGCGGCTGGCCAGGGGAAGCATCTCCTCCGACTTGAGCTGAGCCAGCAGCCTGCCGTCGCCGCCGAGTACGACGCCGAGCAGGCAGCGGGAGTCGAAGTCACTGCTCGCGAGCAGACGCAGCTCGGCCACCACCAGGGGATGCATCTGCTGGGCTTCGTCAATGAGCAGCACCGGGCGGAACAGGGTCTGGTCGAGGTGAGCGAGCCACTTCTCCCGCAGCATCTTGGAGCCAGCCCAGCGGTTGTGGGGCGCGAGCGGGACGCCGAACAGGTGGCCCAGCTCGCGATAGAAGTCGGCGAGGTGGCTCTGGGGCCGCAACAGGACGCCGACCACGAGGTCGCCCAGGCCGCCGAGGTGGTGGGCCAGCAGGCGCAAAGCGACCGACTTGCCGCTGCCAGGGTCGCCGCTGATGAGGGCGAAGCCGCCCTCGCGGACCTGGTACTCGAGGCGCGAGCAGAACAGTTGGATGCGCGGCGGCACCCACAGCGCCTCGATCGGCACGTCGGGCGAGAAGGGATTCCACTTGAGGCCGAAGCTGGTCTGGAGCAATTTGCGGTTCACTGTTCGTCCTCCGTCTTCGAGTTCGAGAAGGGCACGTACGCGGGCGGCAGGCCCGTGACCGCGTACTCGGCCATCAGTTTCTTGAGCAGCGGCGCGATGCCGCTGGCTGGGATATCCGCCTCCACGGTGGTGGCCGGCGTTTCCAGGTGGCGGCGCTCCCCACTCGCGTTTGCGGCCTTGTTGACGGGGTAGAGCGTGGCGAGCGAGGTGCCGTGATCGGGATCGACAAGCGAGACGCGGGTCAGGTCCCAGCGCGCGTAACGCACGCTGAGCCGCCGCAGGTGCCGGAAACGCGAAGGCACCTCGAAGCGGCGTCCCGCGATGCTGATGCTGCCGTCGCTTCGACGTTGTGCGCGGGACTGGCTGGCGGTGAAGGCGAAGCGGATCTCGTCAGGTGAGGGCGCCCGGTGCGAAGCGTCCTTGCCGGTGAGGTAGCGTTCGAGCGGGGTCTGGCCGATCTCCGAGTGGTGCTTGCGGTTGTAGCCCAGCTCCACCCAGGCCAGGGTGGCCTCGTTGAGCGGCTGCAGGCTGAGGTCCTTGACGCCCTCCAGCATCGGCATCAGGCGTCCCTCGACCTGGTTGCCCCAGAAGTTTTCCTGCTTGGCGTTCTGGTAGGGCGAATGCGGCAGCGTGGGCTGGTGGTGGATGCCGAGCCGGAGCAGCCCCTGGGTGAACTCGTGGCTGGTCATGGCCGACCCGTTGTCGCTCATCAGGCCGGCCGGGCAGTCGTGCTTGAGGATCGCCTGGGTGAAGCCGTGGACCAGCGTCTCGGTGGTCTCGGCCAGGTACCACTGGACGTGGCAGGCGAGCCGGGAGTGGTCGTCGAGGATGCCGAGCAGGATCGGGGTCTGCCACTCACCCGTGGACAGCAGCACCTGGCGCGATCCGTGGTGGAAGTCGAGGTGCCACAGCGCGCCGGGGCGGTCGACCTCGTAGCTGCGCACCTCGCGTGCCTCGAGGCGTGCCTGGGCCGCGCGCTCACCCGGCGTCTTGCCGCCCCGCACCTGCTTCCGGCGCAGCAAGCCCGCCTTGCGCAGGAAGCGCCGGACCGAGGCGTACGAGGGCACCGGCCCCAGCTCCGCCCCCGGCTCCACCGCCGCCGCGACCAGGTTGTCGTAGTGCAGTTGCGCGCTCCAGCCGGGGTGCTCCGCGTGCTGCTGACGCAGCCACTCGCGCTGTCCCTGCGAGAGCGCCCGCTGGGTTCCCTTGTCGGAGCGGACCTTCTTGCGCAGTACGTCGACCGGGTGGCTCGCGCAGCGGGCCAGGTAGTACCAGCGCTCGATCGTGGAGAACTCGAAACGGACCTCCTCGCCGCTGATCGGGTGGTGCCACGACTTGCTCGCCAGCGCCTTGAGCGCCACCTCCAGCTCGCCCGCTGCGGGCGGCGCCGCCAGCAACGCCCCTACCACCGAGAAACGGAAGTGCGCCCAGCGCTCCGCTGCGGGGCGCCCGTCGGCCTCGACACTCATCGCCACTCTCCTCCCGGACGGCCCTTCGTTCGGGCCGGCCTTCAATACCGGGAGAAGCTAGCTGGCGGGGTGCCCAGGGTCGAGATGCATCTTCTGCGGATCTGCGCCGCCCCTCAAAGAGCCTGAGCGCAAAGCCCTTCCCGCTCGCTCACCGGTGACAGCCAGCGCAGCAGCTCGACCACCCGCGCGCCTCGCTCGCTCACGCCGAAGGCCTCGATCAGGGAGAAAGGGAGCTGGTCCTCTCGGATCGGCGTCGCGAAGCGAGCCCGGGCGGCCCTCCAGAACGGACTCCGGCTGAAGGCCCCTGTCCACCACTCCCGCCACCGCTTCAGGGTCCGCACTCCCACGCCCCACAGTTCGCGGATCCTGGCCATACGCGCGGGCGTGGGACCCTGGCGCAGTGCCGTGACCAGCACCACCACCGCCGCCAGGTACACCTTCCGCCCCAGGAACAGCACCGACGGCGGCGTCGTCCGCCGCCGGCACTCCGCGCAACACAAGCTCAGCCGCCGCTGGAACTCCCGCCCCAGCAGCCATGGCCCCCTTGGCTTCCGCGGATAGTCCGCCCGGTGAAGAACGCCGCCGCACCACCGACAGCCACCCGCCCGCTCTCTTCCGACCAGATCCGCGTCGATCCGCATCAGAATGGCGGGCAGACTGGAATCCTGGAGCAAGTTCTGGTACACGATAGGCCTCCCTTGCCTTCCACAGCCAGGGAGGAGAACCTCTCGGGCACTTGGTCGTCAAGTGACCCGAGGGGCTCTCTTGGTCACGCTGCTCGATGGACTACCGGCTCCGCCCATCAACGTGCGTGATCACCAGACCCCGTCCATCCCTCAGAAAGCCTGCTCAGGCTTAGGCGGTGAGGCGGCGGGGCGGAGCATTGGCGCGCAAGAGCAGCAGCTTGCGGTCCACGGCCGAAGCGGCCTGCTCGATCACGGCCGGGACCTCGGACGCGCCCGCGCGGAGCCACTGAGCCAAGCGCTTGAAGCCATCGACGATCTCGAAAGATCCGTCGTCGAGCGGCACC
>CAZDYT010000358.1:0-450 GCA_964509395.1 uncultured bacterium | reverse complement strand
GTCGAACCTCTTTCCGCTTCGATCGCCGCTCTCCGGCGTTGTCGTGGAGCGCAAGCTGGCCAGCCGCGTATGCAGCCGCTCCACGGCCAGCCATTGCACGTCGGGCGGAGGGGTCGATTCGCTCGACACGGATGCGGCCTCCTCAGGCGCGGGGACGGTGGGTGAGGACGCGCAGGCGCTTGCGCTGCTCGTAGATCTCGTGACCGATTCGGATCTCGAGGCCCACCCCGATGAGCGCCCCGAGATGGGTCGGCTCTCCCTCCTGCGGATGCAGGCCGCAGGCCCGGCACAGCGAGAGCAACCGGCGCTGGGAGATGGCCAGCGCACGCGGGTTGGGGCCGGAGAGGACGAAGTACTCGCTGACGCGATCCCAGGCGGGGTCCACGTCGAGCACCTCGTAGACAACCTGGATCGTGGCGTTGCCACGCTCCGACGTGCGCTCCCGCACGG
>CAZDYT010000357.1:3811-4807 GCA_964509395.1 uncultured bacterium | reverse complement strand
CCTCGTACGGGTCCTTCAGCTCGATCTCCTTGGCGACGGTGACGCCGTCCTTGGTAATGGTCGGGCTTCCGAACTTCTTGTCAATGACGACGTTCCGCCCCTTCGGCCCGAGCGTCGCCTTGACGGCCTCCGCCATGATGTTCACGCCGCGCAGAAGCGCCGCGCGGGCTTCCTGGTTGAACAGGAGCTGCTTCGGCATGGACTCGTTCCTCCTTGCGTTCTTGGGTCGCGGAGCCTTAGTCGAGGATGCCCAGGACGTCCTCTTCCCGCAGGATGAGGTACTCCTCGCCGTCCAGCTTGATCTCGCTGCCGGAGTACTTCCCGAAGAGAATCCGATCCCCCGCCTTGACCTCGAGGGGGAGCTTCTTGCCCTCTTCGGTCACCTTGCCCGTCCCGACGGCGATGACCTTCCCCTCTTGGGGCTTTTCCTTGGCCGTGTCGGGGATGATGATGCTCCCGTGCTTCTCGTCCCCCTCCTCGAGCCGCCTGATGAGGATCCGGTCGTGGAGTGGGCGAAGCTTGGTCTTCGTCGCAGTCGCCATAGTGCGTGTGCCTCCCTCCTAGTGGTTTCGCGTCGCCTGGAATGGGTCCGGGGCAGAGCCGCTGGACACCGGCCTCACACTTTTATTAGCACTCAACAGGAGCGAGTGCTAATATAGTGGACGCCGCGGCGCCGGTCAATCGGAAAAGTGTTTCGGTCGGGCGCAGGAACAAAACACGGTTATTTTTTATCACTCGGGCTCGATCCCCGCATTTCAACCACATCCGGCCGCATGGCCAGCGGATGATTCCGGCCAAGGGAAGGGAGGGCCCCACTCATGCCGGGCACCATACTCGTCTCTCGGCACCTTCCCCAGGAGGCGCTCGACCTGGCTCGTTCCCGGGCTCTGGTGCGCCTCCACCCGGAGGACCGGCGGCTCAGCCGGGAGGAGCTCGCGGGCCATCTCAAGGACGCCGACGGGCTGGTCTGCCTCCTGACCGACAAGATCGATGAGG
>CAZDYT010000357.1:0-3801 GCA_964509395.1 uncultured bacterium | reverse complement strand
TTTACATTGAAAATAGACTTTTTACGAGGCCAGCTTTCAATTTTCCATCCCTTGTTCAAGATCCTCATGACCAATTAAATGACCACTACTTTCAACAAATGAAAGGTCATTTCTTTGAGGACCTCCTCGCCCAAGCCCCCCGCCTCCGGGTCGTCGCCAACGTCGCGGTCGGGTACGACAACATCGACGTACCCGCGGCGACCCGGCGGAAGATCGTCGTGACCAACACCCCCGGCGTCCTCACCGAGACCACGGCCGATTTCACCTGGACGCTCCTGCTCGCCACCGCGCGCCGGGTCGCCGAGGCCGACGCGTACACGCGCGCGGGCAAGTTCACCGAGTGGGGCTTGATGCTCCTCCTGGGCACGGACGTCTTCGGCAAAACCCTCGGCATCCTGGGCCTCGGTCGGATCGGCCGGGCGGTGGCTCGGCGCGCCCACGGATTCTCGATGAAGATCATCTACCACGACGCGATCCGCGACCCCGCCGCCGAGCGCGAACTCGGCGCCGTCCACGCGGACAAGGACACGGTGCTCCAGGAAGCGGACTTCGTCACGCTCCACGTGCCGCTGCTCCCGGAGACGCTGCATTACGTCGGCGAGCCCGAGCTGCGGCGCATGAAGCGAAGCGCGTACCTGATCAATGCCTCCCGCGGGCCGGTCGTCCACGAGGCCGCCCTCGTCCGGGCCCTCAAGGAGGGGTGGATCGCCGGGGCGGGGCTCGACGTCTACGAGGAGGAGCCGAAGGTCCACCCGGGGCTCATCGAGTGCTCGAACGCGGTCCTGGCCCCGCACATCGCCTCGGCCTCGCACGAGACCCGGACCAAGATGGCGCTGATGGCCGTCGAGAACTGCCTGGCCGTCCTGGAGGGAGGCCGTCCGCCGAACCCCGTGAACCCCGAGGTGCTGCCGAGCTAGCCGCACGCCTACCGGGACGCACCGCCGGCGGCCGCGCGGGGCGCGACCGGGCGCCCGCTGCTGCGCACCAGGACCATCACCGGAGCGATCCCGGCCGCCACGATGGTCAGGGCCGGGAGGGCGGCGGCCTCCCACAGGGATTCGGAGGTGAGCTGCCACACCCGTACCGCCAGCGTCTCGTAGTCCAGCGGACGGAGCAGGAGCGTCGCCGGCATCTCCTTCATGACGTCGACGAAGACGAGGATGCCCGCGGTGAAGAGGCCGCGGCGCAGCAGGGGGATGTGGATGCGCCGCAGCACGCCCCAGGGCCTCAGGCCGAGGGACCGCGCCGCCATATCCATGCTGGGCGTGACCTTGGCGAGGCTCGCCTCCACCGTCTGGCAGCTCACCGCCAGGAACCGCACCGCGTAGGCGAAGATCAGCCCCGCGATCGAGCCCGTGACCACGAGGCCCACGGACACCCCCACCGTGCCCTGAAGCAGAGCGCGGAGGAGCCCATCGAGCCACGCCAGGAGGGCCAAGACGCCCACGGCGATCACGGAGCCCGGCAGCGCATAGCCCATGCCGGCGATGCGGGCGAGAATATCCACGAGCCAGCCAGCGCTCAGACGGACGCCGTAGGCGACGACGACCGCGGCGACCAGCGTCACCACGGCCGCGACCGCGGCCAGGGCCAGGGTGTCGCCGAGGAACCGGACATAGCGGGCGTCGTAGGCGGCGCGGCCCGGGAGCCAGGTGAGGAGCCGGACCACAGGCAGGACGAAGGCGAGGCCCACGGCGAGCGCGGCCACCCCGCTCGCCGCCCAGGCCCGCCAGCCGGTGAGTCGCTCCGGCGGCCCCGGCCTGACGCCCCCTTCACGGTGATGAAAGCGAGCGCGGCCCCGCAGGGTGCGCTCTGCGAGAGAGAGACCCAGGGTAAAAAGCACCAGCAGACTCGCCAGCTCGGTGGCGGCGTGCCGGTTGAACAGGCCGAACCAGACGCGGTAGATCGCCACCGTGAACGTCGAGTAGTTGAAGATCGCCACCGTGCCGAAGTCCGCCAGGGCTTCCATCAGGGCCAGGCTCACCCCCGCCACGATGGACGGGCGGGCCAGGGGCAGCGCGACCCGCCAGAAGACCGTCCCCCGCGAGACCCCGAGGGCACGGGCCGCTTCCAGCGTGGCCTCGGACTGCTCGAGGAACGCGGCGCGGGCGAGCATGTAGACGTAGGGGTAGAGGACGAGCGTCATGACCAGGACCACGCCACCGTAGGAGGCGATGTCGGGGAACCAGAGCCCCCGGCCGACCAGGGCACGGAGCGCGCGCTGCACCGGTCCCGCGTAATCGAAGACCGCGAGGAAGACGAAGCCGATCACGTAGGCAGGCATCGCCAGCGGGAGAATCAGCAGCCACTCGAAGACGCCCCGGCCCGGGAAGCGATACCGCGTCACGAGCCAGGCGAGCCCCGTCCCGACCACGGCGACGCCCACGCCCACGCCCGCGATGAGTGCCAAGGTATTCCCCACGAGCTCCGGAAGCTGAGTGGCCCAGAGGTGACGCCAGACCTCCACGCTCGGGCGGGCGAGGGAGGCACACACCAAGAGGACCGGCGTGGCGACCAGGAGCGCGACCACGCCGGCCGCGATGGGCCAGGGGTTGCGGGCCCGCCGCGCGAGGGAGGACCAGCGGGCGGCTGCGCCAGGCGCCGGCTGCGCCATGGGAGGCCGCGCCCGGTTTACTTCCAGCCGACCCGGTCCATCAGCCGGACCGCCGTCGCCTGCAGCTCGCCCGCGGCCGCGACGTCGACCTGATCCGCCTTGAAGGTCCCCCACGACGCCAGCAGCGCGTTCGGTTTCACCGCCGCGTTGGCGGGGTACTCGTAGTTGACGTCGGCATAGAGGTTCTGGGCCTCTGAGGCACTCAGGAACTCGATCAGCTTGATGGCCTGCGGGCGGTGTTTCGCGGACGTCGTGACGCCCGCCCCCGAGATGTTCACGTGGACCCCTCGGTCCTGCTGGTTGGGCCAGAACAGCGCCACCGGGAACGCGGGCTCCTTCGCCTGGAGCTGCGCCAGGTAGTAGGTGTTGACCAATCCCACGTCACACTGCCCCGCCGCGATCGCCTCCAGGAGCTTCGTGTCGCTCGCGAAGATGCGCGGCTCGTTCGCCATCCAGCCGCGGAGCACCTCTTCCGTCCGCTTCTCGCCGAGCGTCTTGATCATCGTCGCGACCAGCGACTGGTTGTACACCTTTTTCGACGTGCGCAGGCACAGCCTCCCCCGCCATCGGGGGTCGCCCAGAGCCTCGTAGGTGGAGAGTTCAGCGGGCTTGACACGCTCCGTGCCGTACGCGATCGTGCGGGCCCGGACCGAGAGACCCACCCACTCGTAGCCCTTGGCGCGGAGGTGGGCCGGGATGTTCCGCTCGATGACCGGGGACCGGAATTCCTGGAGCAACCCTGCCTGCTGCGCGAGCCACAGGTTCCCGACGTCCACCGTCATGAGCACGTCGGCCGGGGTGCTGGCGCCCTCGGCCTTGAGCCGCTCGAAGAGCTCGGCCTCGCTCGCGGTGAAAAACTTGACCTTGATCCCGGTCTTGGCCGTGAAGGCGTCGAACATCGGCTTGATCAGCTGCTCGATGCGCGCCGAGTACACGACGACCTCACCGGCGCCCGCGGCGAGGGCGCCAGGCGCCGGGAGGCCAAGCACCAGGCAGAGCGCGATCGCCAGAAGGCCGAGGGCCCTCCGGCCGACGAACCAGACCTTCCGCATTGCCTGTCCCTCCGTTCCACCGAGTGTCCCGGGGACGGCACCCTGGGCGAGGGCACGGGTCCCGCGGCCCGGCCGCCGATGGGGCGCACGTCAGGATTGTGAGATGACATCACCCGGTGTCGACGATCGCCGCCG
>CAZDYT010000356.1:0-4821 GCA_964509395.1 uncultured bacterium | reverse complement strand
CACCCCCGCGTGGCCGAGGCCCTCGGGGAGCCGCCGACGCCGTTGGAGGCGTGCCTGGCCTGAGGCCCGGCCCGGGCGACCGCCGCGCTGAAGGCCGAGGCGGGCGCCGGACGGCAGGAGGGCTCCCCGTTCAAGACGGCGAGCGTTCCCCCGCTCGCCTCACGCCGTGGGACTCGCCTCCAGCTTCGAGAGCTCCTCGGCCGTGTCTCGGGCGGCCTGGATTCCCCACTCGAGCGGGCTCAGCGTGATGAGCTGGCAGCCGCGCTCGATCTGCCGGCGGAGGTCGGCCCGGTCGCGCGGCACGGTCCCGAACGGCATGCCGGCGGCGCGGCACGTCTGGCGGACACGCTCGACGACGGCCTGGACGTCGTCGCGCCAGGGCTGGCCCGGATGTCCCATGGAGGCCGCGAGGTCGTAGGCGCCGACCGCCAGGCCGTCGATGCCCGGCACCCGGCAGATCGCCGCGACCTCCGCCAGGCCCGCGACGTCCTCGAACAGCGCGAGCACGACGGTCTCCTCGTTCGCCCGCCGCACGTACTCGGCCGGACCCAGACCGAGAAGCTCCGCGCCGCGCCCCGCGGCGAAGCTCCGCTCTCCCTCCGGCGGATACTTGACCGCCCGGACGGCCCGCTCGGCGTCCGCCCGCGTCGTCACGTGCGGGACCAGGATCGTGGAGGTGCCGATGTCGAGGTAGCGGAGGACGACGTGCGGCGCGTTGACCGGCACGCGGATCGACACCGGCAGGTCGTAGAGGTCCGCGGCGCGGACCATCTCCTCGCACTCCCGCTCGGCGAGCGGCCCGTGCTCGGCGTCGAGGAAGACCTGGTCGGCCCCGCTGCGCGCCAGCATCTCGACGAGCCGCGGCGCGTGGAATCTGAGCCCGACGGTGAACACGGGCCGGCCGGCCCGGAGCTTCTCCTTGATCCGCTTCCCGCGCATGCCTCTGTCCTCCCCTCGCCCGCGCGCCGTCCTTCGGGCCGGCGCCGAGCGGCTCCATGACCGTGTGCTACAGTCTACGCTGATCCGGAGGCGACCGGCGCCATGAGAGCAAGACTCCACCCCGGCAGCGCCGTGGGGCCGCCGCGGAGCGGCCGATGAGCCTGCCCCGGGCGGCCAGCGCCGTCGTGATCGGCGCCGGCGTCGTCGGCTGCAGCATCGCCTATCATCTCGCCAAGCGCGGCCTGCGTGACGTCGTCGTCCTCGAGCGCGACGCGGTCGGCGCCGGGACCACGAGCAAGGCGGCCGGGGGCGTCCGCGCCCAGTTCCCCACCGAGACCGAGATCCGCTTCTCGCAGGAGAGCCTGCGCGTCTTCGAATCGTTCAAGGAGGAGTTCGGGGCCGATTCGGGCTTCAAGCGGATCGGGTACCTGTTCCTGATCTCGGACGACGCGGACCTCCGGGCGTTCGAGCCGCGCATGGCGCTCCAGCGGCGCCTCGGGGTGGACGTGCGGGTCATCACGCCCGCGGAGGCGCGCGAGCTCGTCCCCGCGCTCCACGTCGACGACCTGATCGCCGCGGTCTGGGGACCGGACGACGGCGTCGCCGGGCCCGCCGAGGTGACGACCGGCTTCGCCCGTCGCGCCCGCGAGCTCGGCGCCCGCATCTTCGAAGGCGTCGAGGTCACCCGCATCGTGCTCGACGGCGGGCGCGTGCGCGGGGTCGAGACGCCCCATGGCGTCATCGCGACCCCGCTCGCGATCAACGCGGCCGGCCCTGCGGCCGCGCGCGTCGGCCGTCTGGCCGGGCTCGACCTCCCGGTCTTTCCGCGCCGCCGCCACATCTTCTTCACCGAGCCCTTCCCCGAGATTCCGGGACCGATCCCGCTCACCACCGACCGCCGGAGCGGGTTCTACTGCCGCAAGGAGCTCGACGCGCTCCTGCTGAGCCCCGGCGACGTCGAGGACGTGGGCGACGACCGATCGGCCGCCGTCGACTGGGGACGGATGGAGGAGGTCGTCGGCAAGGCCGTCCATCGCCTGCCGCTCCTCGAGCGCGCCCGGATCGCCGGGGGCTGGGCCGGCCTCCGCCCGCTCACGCCGGACGATCACGCCCTCATCGGTCCGGCGCCGGGGCGCGAGGGCTTCTTCCTGGCGGTCGGCTTCGGCGGCCACGGCTTCCAGCACGCCCCCGCGACGGGCCGCCAGATCGCCGAGTGGCTGGTGGACGGGCGGCCTTCGATGGACCTTTCCGTGTTCGACCCGGCCCGCTTCGAGGCCGGCCGGGCCGCGACCCACGACGCCGGCCCCGACGCCGAGTAGCCGGCGACCCGGATCCCGCCGCCCTGTGGTAGACTTCAACGCCGGCGAGCTCGGCGCCCGCGAGCGGCCGGGCGCCTCCGCGGTCACTTGAACAGGGAGAACTCGATCTCCTTGGCGGTGAGGAACTCGAGGAGCGCCGGCGTGCCTTCCCGCGTCTGCCGGATCGCCCGCTTGATGGCCGGGACGATCTCTCCGGGCTGCGTCACCCGCTCGCCGTACCCGCCGAAGGCCCGCGCCATGTCGGCGTAGTTCCCCGAGATGTCCGTGCTCCGGTACTTCTCGGTCGCCACCTTCATGATCGGCAGCTCGATCGCCATGGAGAAGTTGTTCAGCAGGACGGAGAGGATCGGGATCCGCTCCCGCACGGCGGTTTCGAAGTCCATGCCGGTGAAGCCGATCGCCGCGTCCCCCCAGACGTTGATGGAGAGCTTCTCGGGCTCGGCCAGCTTGGCTCCGAGAGCGAGGCCGAAGCCATAGCCGAGCTGCGTGGTCTTGCCCCACCCGACGTAGCTGAGCGGGGCCACCGGCGCCCAGAACGGCGAGAGCTGGTCGCGGGGGCTCCCGGCGTCGTGGGTGATGATGGTGTTGGCCACGTCCACCGTGTGGAGCAGGTCCCAGATCACGCGATAGGGGGAGAGGGGGACCTCGTCCGAGGTGAGCTTCGGCATCCACCGGGCGAGCCACTCCGCCTTGATGGTCTTGATCTCGGATGCCACCTTCGCGGCCCGGCCGCGCGGGCTCCCGCCCAGGCGGTCCTTCACCTCCACCACGAGCGCCTCGAGCGCGAGCCCGGCGTCCCCGACGAGGGCGTAGTCGGCCGGAACGTCCTTGTTCAGGTCGGCCGGATCGACCGTGGCGTGAACGATGACCTTCCCCGGCGGCATGGGCACCGCGTAGTTGCTCGTGGAGAAGCTACAGCCGATCCCGAAGATGACGTCGGCGTTCTGCAGGAAGTGGTGGACGGGCTTCGGGAGGGAGCGGCCGCCGGACCCGAGGGCGAGCGGGTGGTCCTCCGGGAAGGCGCTCTTCCCCTGGAGGCTCGTCGTCACCGGCGCTTCGAGGAGTTCCGCCAGCTCGCGCAGGGGCTGCCAGGCGCGGGCGTAGTGGACCCCCTGCCCCGCGTAGATGACGGGGCGCGCGGCCTCGACGAGGACGCGCGCGACGTCGCTGACGGCCTCCGGGTCGGGCGCCGTGCGCGTCCGCGGCGCGGGCCGGTAGGCGAGCGGCTCCGGCACCTCCTCGGCGAACACGTCGGTCGGGATCTCGACCAGGACGGGACGCGGCCGGCCGTTCTTCACTTGCGTGAAGGCGCGGCGCAGGGCATCCGGAATCGCCGCGGCCAGCGTCACCTGCTCCGCCCACTTGGTGACGTGGCGGTAGTTCAGGAACGAGTTGAAGTTCGGCGGGATGTTCGTGAGCCGGCGCGGATAGCCGCCCGGAAGCACCACGATCGGGACCGAGTCGGCGTACGCCTGCGCCACGCCGCCGAAGGCGTTCTCGGCGCCGGGCCCGTGCTGCATCGCGAAGACCCCGATCCGGCGGCCCGAGGTGAGCCGGCTCACGGCGTCGGCCATGTGGAGGCCGACGCGCTCCTGGCGGACGATGATGGTGCGGATATCGGCCTGCGCAGCCGCCTCGATGATGGGATTGACGGGGTACCCGATGAGAAACTCGATCCCTTCGCGTTTGAGGACCTCGGCCACGGCGGCGGCACCCTTCATGGCTTCCTCCTGGCTGACGACAGGTCACGCCCAGCCCAAGCGCTGGCGTGCGAACCGGCGTCAAGAGTGACGGAGTCGCCCCGGAAAGTCAAAGGAGGCTCACGATGAAGCTCCAGGACAGGGTCGCGATGGTGACGGGCGCGGGGTCGGGGATCGGCCGCGCCTCCGCCCTCCTGTTCGCGCGGGAGGGGGCGAGGGTCGCGGTGGTGGACGTCCGGGAGAACGCCGCCAAGGACGCCGCGGCCGAGATCACGGCGGCCGGCGGCCAGGCCCTCGCGATCGCGGGCGACGTGAGCCGCGCCGCGGACACCGAGGCGGCGGTCAGCCAGGCGGTCGCGCGCTGGGGGCGCCTCGACGTCTTCTACGCCAATGCGGGCGTGCCCCAGTGGCCCACGAGCGTGGAGGAGGTGGACGAGGCGACGTTCGATCGGATCATGGCGGTGAACGTCAAGGGCGTCTTCCTGGGCGCCAAGTACGCCGCCCCGGTGATGAAGCGGCAGCGCAGCGGCGTGCTCCTCGTCACGGCCTCGACGTCCGCCATCCGGCCCCGCCCCCGCGTCCAGTGCTACTCGGCCTCCAAGGGTGCCGTGGTCAGCCTGGTCAAGAGCCTCGCGCTGGAGCTGGCGCCCTTCGGCGTGCGCGTGGTGGCAATCGCCCCCGTCGCGACGGAGACCCCGATGCTGCCCACCTTCATGGGGAAGCAGCGTGTCGACGAGGAGGGGCGGGCACGCTACGTCGCCACGATCCCGCTCGGGCGCCTGAACACACCCGAGGACGTCGCCCGGGCCGCGCTCTTCCTCGTCTCCGATGACGCCGCCATGATGACGGGCACGTGTGTCGAG
>CAZDYT010000355.1:0-4863 GCA_964509395.1 uncultured bacterium | reverse complement strand
CCCACCCTACCCCCTCCCCCTGGGCGGGAGAGCCCCGTCTATGCGGCGCTACGTCCTGATCCGAGCCCTGTCCATCGCGCCCACGCTGGCGTGCGTCACCGTCGCCGTGTTCCTCCTGATCCGGCTGATTCCGGGCACGATCGTCGAGCAGATGATCGGGACCGAGGGCCTCTACAGCGAGGAAACGATGCGGGCGCTTCGGGCGTTCTTCGGGCTGGATGTCCCCATCCACGTCCAGTACGCTCGCTGGGTCGGGGCGGTGCTGCGCGGCGACCTCGGGACGAGCTGGCGGACCGGGATCCCGGTGCTCGAGATGATCCTGAGCCGGCTTCAGGTGACGGCCGAGCTCACGCTCGGGGCGATGCTGGTCGCGTTGCTCGTCGGCGTCCCCCTCGGCATCCTGTCGGCGCGACGGGAGAACACCGCCCTCGACCACGTCGTCCGCGTGGCGAGCCTCTTCAGCCTGTCGATCCCGGTCTTCTGGCAGGCCACGATGCTCATCCTGATGGCGTCGCTCTGGCTCAACTGGGCGCCGCCGGTCGACTTCGTGAGTCCCCTGGCGAACCCGCTCGGAAACCTTTCGATCATGGCGCTCCCGAGCCTGGCGCTGGGCACTGCGGTGGCGGCGGTCTTCATGCGGATGACGCGTTCCTCGCTGCTCGAGGTGATGCGGCAGGATTACATCCGCACGGCGCGGGCGAAGGGCGTGCGGGAGCCCGGCGTGGTGTGGGGTCACGCGCTCAAGAACAGCCTGATCCCGCTGATCACGGTGGCGGGCGTCCAGGTCGGCTACCTGCTCGGCGGCGTCGTGGTGACCGAGGAGGTCTTCACGCTGCCGGGCGTGGGCCGGCTGGTGCTCTGGGCCGTCTTCCAGCGTGACTATCCGCTCGTTCAGGGCACCATCCTCTTCATCAGCGCGCTGTTCATGCTGAGCAACCTGGTCGTCGACCTCGTCTACGCCTACGTGGACCCGCGGATTCGCTATGGCTAGGACGCTCGTCGCCGGCCCGGCCGGGAACGTGGCGCGGTGGGGCGAGGCGCGCGCCCCGAGCGGCTGGCGGCTGGGGCTCCGGGCGACCCTGCGCAACCCGCTGGTGCTCTTCGGCGCGACGCTGGTCCTGGGGCTGGTGCTGCTGGCACTCTCGGCGGACCTCGTCTCGCCCTATGACCCGACCGAGATGCGGGTGGTGAACGCGCTGAAGCCGCCCTCCGCGGCGCATCCCTTCGGCACGGATCGCTTCGGCCGGGACGTGCTGAGCCGAACGATCCACGGCAGCCGGATCGCGCTGGGCGTGGCGCTGTCCAGCATCGCGATGGCGTTCACGGTCGGCACCCTGCTGGGGGTGGTGGGGGGCTACTTCGGCGGCTGGCCCGACCTGGCGCTCGGCCGCGTGATGGACGTGCTCTTCAGCTTCCCCACGCTGATCCTGGCGATCGGGATCGCGGCGATGCTGGGGCCGGGGCTCAACAACGCCGTCCTCGCGATCGCGGTGGTCTACCTGCCTCTCTTCAGTCGGGTGGCGCGGGGCCCCGTGATCGCCGAGCGCGAGAAGGACCACGTGGTCGCGGCCCGGGGGATCGGCGCCGGCGCGTGGCGCGTGGCCTTTCGCCACATCCTGCCCAACATCCTGGCGCCGCTGATCGTGCAGGCGTCGGTGAGCCTCGCGGTCGCCATCCTCACCGAGGCGTCGCTGAGCTACCTCGGTCTCGGCACCCAGCCGCCCGACCCGTCCTGGGGAACGATGCTGAACGAGGGCCGAACCTACCTGGAGACCGCGCCGTGGATGAGCGTCTTCCCGGGGCTCGCGATCATGCTGGCCGTGCTCGCATTCAACCTGCTCGGGGACGGCCTCCGTGACGTGCTCGATCCCCAGCTTCGCGGCCGCTGAGGGGGGCTTGCGACGCGCCCCGCCCCGAGCGCAGCGGGACCGGGTTGGCGGGCGGCCAGACCATGGGCCCGGGTCGCGTCCCGAGCGGTTCGGCAGCGAGCGCGCCCGCCCGGAGCACGACGAGCGCGGCGACGACGAGCCCGGCCAGGCCCACCCCTGGCCGGCTCATCCCGGCGCTTACGGGAGGACGATGCGGCCGCCGCCCATGGCGCGGAGAAAGTCCCCGAGGCCGAAGCGCATGAAGGGGTTCTGGCGCTTCTCGTCCCCGATGGTGGACGCGGGGCCGCCGTAGTTGTGGCCGGGCAGCAGGATGGTCTCGTCGGGAAGCTTCGCGAGCCGCTGGGTCAGGCTCAGGTGGAGCTGCTCGGGGTCTCCGCCCGGGAGGTCCGTCCGGCCGCAGGAGCCGATGAAGAGAGTGTCACCCGAGATGAGCCGGTCGTCCACGTAGAAGCACTGGGACCCCGGCGTGTGACCTGGCGTGTGGATGAAGGTCACCGTGAGCCGCCCGACGGTGAGCTCGGTCCCCGCCTCGACCCTGACGAGGTCCGAGCCGAACCCCCGGAGGAACTCGCGCTCGGCCGTGTGGACGTAGAGCTTCGCGGGAACGCGCTCGAGCAGGTCTTCCACCCCCGGGATGTCCATGCCGAACAGATGGCCGCCGACGTGGTCCGGGTGCGTATGCGTGATCAGGGCGCCCGTGATCGTCATCCCGTCGGCCTCGGCCGTGCGGACGATGGTGTCGATCTCCCAGGCCGGATCGACGACGAGGCATTCGCCGGCCTCGCGGTCGCCCACGAGGTAGACGAAGTTCTGCATCGGGCCGAGCTCCATCTGCTTGAGATACACCATCTCCGCCATCGTCCCTCCTTCTGTACTCGGCGCGCTGCCCGTCGCCAGACCCCTTCCGCGGCGCCTTCAACGCCTCGCTAGCCCGACCTATTCGTGAAGCTGCGCGCGAGACGAGGGAGGCCGCGCGGCTCAGTTCGCTCGGCTCGCTTGCGCGCGAATCGTGCGGGCTAGAGCAGGAGGTCTTCGGGTTTGGCGGGGATCTCGCCGAGGTTCTTCGTCTCGATCGCGTAGAGCGCCGGCTGATCGGGGACGCGGACGTAGGCCTGGTCCTTGTCGCGGGTACCGACGGCGAGCGCTGCGATCGTTTTGCCGTCCTTGTCGGCGAGCGCGATCGTCGTGGCGGGGCGCTCGAGCCCGTAGCGGGCCGGATCCCACCCCCGCTCGGCGACGAGGTCGCGCCACCGGAGGTTCCGGAGCGTCCAGATGAGGTCGCTCACGCGGCTGCCGCGCGCCTTGCCCTTCCGCGGCGCCACGAACTCCCACTCCTCCTCACCCTTCCGCTCGAGGACGAGGGCCTGATCGCCCCGCTGGATCTGAACCCGCACCACGTCCTTCGGGTCGAAGCCGGCGAAGAGCGAGCGGTCCCGGAGGTCCTGCGCCGAGCGGGCGAGCTCGGCGAGCGCCTTGGCGTCGACCAGGACGACCGGGCTGGCGGGGCCGCCGCCGGCGACGGTCGCGTAGGCCAGGTCCTTCTTGTCCTTGGCGGGCGCGAGGAGCAGCGCCTTCGGCTCCTTCGCCTCCTTCTCCCAGACGCTCAGGCGCACCTGGGGGCGGTCGAGCCCGAACCGCGCGAGCGCCCTCGCGTCGTCTGCGACGAAATCCTTGGCCCGGAGGTCCCGCGCCTTCCACAGGAGGTCGCTCATCGCGCCCTCGTCCACCTTGAGCTGGGCCGGGGCGGTGATGCGCCAGGCGCCACCCTCCATCAGGAGGACCACCTTCCCCTTGGGGCTCTCGAGCTCCACGCGCTCGAGCTTGCCTCGGTCGTAGGTGAATACGGTCTTGTCCCGAAGCGCCACGGCCGAGATCGGGACGGCCTTGACCAGCTCCTCGTCCACCGTGAAGACCGTCGCGTCACCCTCCCGCTGGGCGTAGGCGGTCTTCTTGTCGGGGATGGTCTTGCCGAGGCGGAGGGTCTTGGCAACACGCTCCTTCTCCTCGCCGAGCCAGAGGGTCAGGCGGAGCGGCCGGTTCAGCCCGTAGGCCTCCGGCGTCTTCGGTGCCTCGGTCACGAACTCCTTGATCTTCGCCGCCCGGAGCTTCTCGAGCAGCGAGGAGATCTGCTCGCGGTCCGCGGGCACCGCGACGGGCGTCGTCACCTGCCACTCGTCCGAGCCCTTGAGCTGCGCCGCGACGGTCTGGCCGCTCGGCAGCTTCACCTCGAGCCCCTTGACGTCCTTCCGCTCGAAGGCGAGCACGGTGCGGTCGCGGAAGTCGGCCACCGGCTTCTCCGCATCCCGCAGGAGCGAGTCGGACACCAGGACGACGGCCGGCTTGCCCTCCAACTGGGCGTACGCCCAGATGCCCGTCGGATTCTTCGCGCCGAGGCGGACGCGATGCTCCTGGCCCTTGGCCTTGAACGTGATCTCCACGGCCGGCGCCTCGAGGCCGAAGTCCGCCAGCTTGGCGGGGTTCGCCTCGATCTCCCGCTCGATCCGGAGGCTCGCGAGCGACGACGCCAGGTCCTGGACCGGCTGCCTCTCGGCCCGCGCCTCTACCGGCGCCGCGAGCGTCCACGCGTCCCCTGACTTCTTGAGCCGGATCGTCTCCCCCTTCCGGGTGATCGCGACATCCTCGATGTCGGCGGCCTCGAGGCCCTTGAAGATGCGGTCCTTCTCCGCGGCCGCCTTCTCCCGCGCCGGCCCCTGCCGGACCTCGTAGACGTAGACGAAGATGCCGAGGCCGATCAAGACGACGGCGAGGCCGACGGTCGTCTTCCAGCGCAGCACGGCTAGATTCTCGGAGGGGGGCTAATCCCCCCCCCAGGCTTGCGCGGCCAACGGCCGCGCTCGGAGCGCTTCGGCTTGGAGCGCGCGGAGCGTTCCGAACATCTTTGCGTATTCCAGCATCCCGCTCCGAGTAGAGGAGGTCAGCTCGGCCATCGGTGAGACGGCCGGCTGCCTCCCCC